>JAQSXM010000417.1 GCA_029256645.1 Sporomusa sp.
CCAGCGTATTGCAAAAGACGGGCATGAGGTTGCAAGCCATGGTTACCGTCACGAAAACTATGGTGACATGTCGCCTGAGTGGGTAAAAGAAGATATTACGAAAGCCCATGCTCAGATTAAAGAGGTAACCGGTGTCGAGCCCCGGCTACTGCGTCCGCCTAACGGCCACTATAACCAGAAATCGTTAAAAGCTACAGATGAGCTTGGTTACAAAACCATTATCTGGAATGTCGATTCACTGGATTGGAAGAACCCCGGACGGGATGTTATTGTCGAGCGTGTAATGAAACGGATAAAACCTGGTGCGATTATTCTCATGCATGCGTCCGATACTCCTGTCCAAACGGCTGAAGCATTACCTATTCTTATCGAGCGGATTAAGGCAGAAGGATATACTTTTGTTACTGTTGGCGAACTGTTAGAAAAGTATAGTGATAAAGGGATACAAAGACATTAATAGTTAGGTCAGGACTAAGAGTGAAGTTGCCACGCGTCTGCTGCAATACCTGGTGGCAAACCAGTGACATTGCGAGTGGGGTGAAGCAATTTTACTCTTTTATATTTATTTATCCATATCTGCAGGAATTTGGCGATATATAGCGAAACTGATATGATTGCATAAAGTTCCAGGCTAATGCCGATAACTAAAATTACAGGCAGCTCCTGAGTGTGTGTACATAATGTAAGGCAGTTGCCTGGCGGTTCCGGTAGGGAAACGCTTAAAAATATGTCGTGGAGCAGACAATGATACAAGAGAAGCAAGTCAGATTAGGTCATATTGATTTTATAAATTGTCTGCCGTTAGCTTATGGTCTTAGGCAGGGTGGCTTTGGGCAGGGGCTTGATATTATAGCCGGCACACCATCGATGCTGAACCAACTAATCATTGAAGGTCAACTGGATGTAAGTCCGGTGTCATCAATTGTGTATGCAAATAATAGTGATAAGCTACTAATCTTACCTGATGTATCAATCAGCGCTCATGGCTTTTTGCAAAGTATTCTTCTGGTTTCCAAGCGGCCAATTAATGAGCTTAAGGGTGCTCGCGTAGCGCTGACAGCAAAATCGGCCACCTCACAAGCTCTGCTTAAAATCATTATGGAAAACGCCTATCAGGTTGCACCTGAGTACTTTGTCAGCTCAGCCACACGTCAAAGTGAGGCGCTGACAGACGCAGAAGCTGTGCTCTTTATTGGTGATGATGCCTTGTATACATATCATAATCAGGCGACTGACTGTTATTATTATGATATGGGCCAAGAATGGCACAAACTTACCGGACAATCTATGGTATACGCTTTATGGGCGGTGAGAAAAGAGTTTGCTGCCGAAAGACCGGAGTTGCTTCGTATGGTGTATGAAAGGATTGCCGGTGCTTTCGCTTACGGTCTTAAGCATCTGTTGCCAGCTGCCACCACGCTGGGCAGTAAAGTATCATTTACCACTAAACAAATCACAACTTATTTACAGCTGCTAAATTATCGGTTGACACCAGACCAGCAGGCAGCGCTTGTTACTTACTATCAACGAGCCTATGGCTTACGCCTTATTGAGCATGTGCCCAGTCTGAACTTTGCCAATGTAGGTGTTATGAATAAGCCTTAATCCAAATAGCGCTATTTAGAGGAGGATTCCACACGTGACGACAGGAAACCAAGAAATGATTTTGATTATGGATTTTGGCGGCCAATACAGTCAGCTAATTGCCCGACGAATCCGTGAATGCGGGGTTTATTGCGAAATAGTCCCTTTTAATACCAGCATTGATAAGATCCGGCAGATGGCACCTAAAGGTATTGTTTTTTCCGGCGGTCCATCAAGTGTATATGGTGAAGACGCACCTAAATGTGACCCACAGGTATTTGAGATTAATTTACCGGTTTTGGGGATTTGTTATGGGATGCAGCTCACCGCCCAGACTTTAGGCGGCAAAGTAGCGCATGCTACTTCACGCGAATATGGTAATACCCGCCTGTATGTTGCTAAAAATGATGGCGTATTTGCTGAAATCAATGCTGAAACTCAAGTGTGGATGAGCCATGGTGACTATATCGCCGAACCACCTGCCGGCTTTTCTATTACCGCCCATACTAACAGCACTCCGGTGGCTGCTATGGAAAATAGCAGCAGAGGTATTTACGGTGTGCAGTTTCACCCGGAGGTAGTCCATACCCCTGAGGGGATGAGAATGCTTAAGAACTTTTTGTTCAACATTTGCAGATGTAACGGCGAGTGGAATATGGGCTCTTTTGTGGATCAGGCTATTGCTAAGATTAAGGCGCAAGTAGGCAATAAGCGTGTACTGTGCGCATTAAGCGGCGGGGTAGATTCCTCTGTTGCAGCGGTATTAGTGCATCGGGCAATTGGTGATCAATTGACCTGTGTGTTTGTTAACCATGGCTTCTTACGTAAGGGTGAGGCTGAGCAGGTTGTTAAAACCTTCCGTGATGGCTTTAAAATGAATTTAGTATATGTCGATGCTGTTGACCGCTTTATGGCTCGACTGAACGGCATTACTGAACCAGAGCAAAAACGTAAGATTATTGGTGAAGAATTTATTCGTGTGTTTGAGGTTGAATCTGCTAAATTAGGTGATATCGACTATCTGGTACAGGGCACACTGTACCCTGATGTTATTGAAAGCGGTACAGCGACTGCTGCTGTAATTAAGAGTCACCATAATGTAGGCGGTTTGCCTGAAGATATGAAGTTTGAATTAATCGAACCGCTGAGAGACTTATTTAAGGATGAAGTTCGTGCTTTGGGTCTGGAAATCGACCTGACTGAAGATATTGTTTATCGCCAACCGTTTCCTGGTCCTGGCCTGGCGATAAGAATTATTGGCGAAATTACTGAAGAACGTCTGGAGATTCTCCGTGAAGCAGATTCCATTGTCTATCAGGAGATTAAACTTGCCGGCTTGTATCGCAAGGTTTGGCAGTCGTTCGCTGTATTGCCGGCGATGAAAAGCGTTGGTGTTATGGGCGATGAACGGACATATGCGTATACAATTGGCCTTAGAATTGTTGAAAGTGAAGATGGCATGACGGCTGACTGGGTACGCCTGCCATACGAAGTCCTTGATGCAATCTCGCGGCGCATTGTTAATGAAGTCAAGGGTGTAAACCGGATTGTTTACGATATTACCTCCAAACCACCCTCGACAATTGAATGGGAATAAAGTAAGTGTGTAAAAGTTATGGATGGCGGTCAGCTATCCATAACTTTTTTTTGCTAATTAGGAGGAGAATAATTATATGTGTGGAATAAACTATTATTA
>JAQSXM010000418.1 GCA_029256645.1 Sporomusa sp.
TCTGGGGCATATTCCGGCAGCAATAAGCCGTTAGTCGATAAGCAGAAGGTAATATCCGGGTTGACGGCTTGAATGTTTTCAATCGTCTGCCTGGACAATTGCCAGTCTGCCAGCGCATCACCCGGGCCGGCAATGCCAACTACACTAAGTTGCTCAATGTTTTCTTTAACCCAGACAAATTTATCTTTAGCAAGGTCAGGTGTCAATACCTCGCTTGTGACACCTGGCCGGCTCTCATTGACGCAGTCGTACTTCCGGTTGCAGTAATTACATTGGATATTGCACCTGGGAGCCACCGGCAAATGAATGCGGGCATATTTATGATGAGCATCTGCGGAGTAACATGGATGTTTACTGGTTTTTTCCAAAGTTTCCGTACTCAAAGTACCAGAACATACACACCCCATACTTTTCACCTCGCTTATTCATATAGGGCCTTCAGCATACAAGATTACTGGCTGTATACCAGCTAGATGCCGGCAGCCGCACTGCGCACCTCACCTGTTTCCAAGGCCAGCAAATGATCGGCCCATTTTGCCGCCCACTCGCGAAGTTCAGCCGTTTCCAAGGGTGAGGGCACTTTTGATTCTACGGTTTCTACAACCCGTTGTGCCAGGCGGCTGTATATTTTGGCCTGTTCTGAGTTAGGCGCAGCCTCTACCGTTGTTTTTCCCTGAAGCTCGGCCTGGGTCACCGTTACCGACCGGGGAATATACTCGACAACCTGAGTTTTGGTACGCTGCACAAAATCATCAACAATCTCCTTGGCATAAGGAAGATTGATAGAATTTGCAATCAGGCCACCCAGCAGCGCACCACCGGAGTTAGAGTATTTCTGAATTCCCTTGAATAGGTTGTTGGCTGCATATATAGCCATAAAATCAGCCGAAGACACTGTAAATACATGTTCAGCAATGCCCTCACGAATGGGAACGGCGAAGCCACCACATACTACGTCACCTAAAACATCATAAATAACAACATCCAAATCCAGTTCATCATAGACTTTTAACTGTTTTAGCAGCTGCACTGCCGTAATAATTCCCCGTCCGGCGCACCCCACCCCCGGGGCCGGTCCGCCTGCTTCCACGCAATACACACCATTAAACCCTTTATAAATTACGTCTTCTGCTTGCACCTTATTTTTTTCACGAAGTGTATCCAGTACTGTAGGAATATAGGTACCGCCGCGCAAGGTATTGGTCGAGTCTGCTTTCGGATCACAACCAAATTGCATCACCTTATAACCCAACTTCGATAACGAAGCGCTGATGTTGGATGTTGTGGTTGATTTACCAATTCCACCTTTGCCATAGATAGCAATCTGCTTAATTTTTTTACTCATGTGTACGCCTCCCAGAATTGTCAGAATGACCAAAAAAGGTCAGAACAACAATTCCGAAGAACTGTTATTCTGACCTTTGGTTGATTTACCAATCAGTCTAGCAAAATTAACTTGTAACTTATTATACTGAACACGTTGAAAAAACACAAGGCTATTTTATAAAATGTTTTACGATTATTTTCGCTTCCCTTACCTCTCTTGACGAACCGCGCAACCCCTGCTATAATTTTAATAAAATTCATACTGAATGCTGATTAGAAAAACTAAAGGCCAAAAACGACATAAGTCGCTTTTTGGCCTTCACTTATTTTAAGGGGGATGAACTAACATGAAACAACATGAATGGATAATAAGCCAAAACCGTAAACTGTCTGCCATGATCCATGCCAACAGTTTCACAGTAACGCAGACACCTATTGTTATCTGCTGCCATGGCTTTACCAGCGATAAAATTGGCTCCAATCAATTAACCCTTCAGCTCGCCAAGGCCATTGCAGACGCAGGTCTTATTGCTGTACGTTTCGACTTTACCGGCTCAGGGGAAAGCGATGGTGAATTCGCCGCAGATACAACAATAAAAAACTGGCAGGAAGATTTACGGAATGTCGTTGACTGGGTTAGAAGCGTGCCGGAGTTCGAGGGTTTGCCAATCTATCTGCTAGGCCACAGCTTAGGCGGCCTGATTGCACTCAGTCATGATGATACCGGGATTGCCGGACGGGTGGCACTAGCACCGGTAACTCACCCTGTGGAAAATTTCCAGAACATTATATTGGGACCGGATTTGTGGCAACGTTCTTTGCAGAATCAGACAGTCGCTAATTTTCTGGGCAAGGGTTTTAGCCTTGAACCGAATTTTGTTAAGGATTTGGTGGAAAACCGGTATGATCCTTTACCACAACTCCGGTTGCAGCGCTCGCCCCTGCTTATTGTTCACGGAAACCAGGATATCGTTGTACCGCCAGCCGGCTCCGCGCTTGTCTACGACCAGTATAGGGGCGAGAAAGAGCTTGTCCGTATGGAGGCTGACCACGTGTTTACAGGTCAGCATGAGCAACTAACGGCTCTGGTAACCGGGTGGTTAACAGTACAAAAAAACAAGCTGGGACGTTGCAAAGGTCATTGATTAACAGGCAAAGTAAGGAGAGCTTCCTCATACTGAGAAAAGCTCTCCTTTATTTCGTGCCAACGCCGCTTACTACCTTCAAGTCATTAGGCAGGCCGTAATGCCCCTGCCTCTAAACGAAAGGTTTGATCAGCCTGTGCGGCCAAAGTAGCATCATGGGTTACAATTACCACCCCGGTACCGGCTGTGCGCGCTGCCAGCAGGCACGAGGTAACCTCGTCAGCCAAAGCCGGGTCCAGATCATTTGTCGGCTCGTCAGCCAGTAATATCGGCGGCTTAAGCAGCAGAGCCCGCGCGAGGGAAATCCGCCGCAGCTGACCAAGGCTAAGCTCCTGGGGTTTATGGTACAAGCGGTGAGCAAGCCCGAAATTCTCCAGTAAAGCTTTCGCCTCTTGTTCCACGTTTACCCCGCTCCTAATAAACCAGGCCGGTGCCATAACATTCTCCAGCGCAGTCAGGGAATTAAGCAGGCGTGCTCTCTGGAATACAAAGCTCAGGTATTCACCCCGCAGTTTGGCCAGCTGCCGCGGGTCAAGACCGGCAATATCCCGGCCATCCACCAGCACCGTACCGGAGGTTGCCTGCTGCAGCAGCCCCATAATCGATAATAGAGTCGTTTTACCACCACCCGAATGTCCAATAATGGCAACCGCCGTTCCCCTGGTCAGCGTAAACGAAACCCCCGACAAAATGACATCATCACCGTAATTTTTGTTAATATCCCTGAGTTCCAGCAAGTTGCCCATAGTTTTCGCTCCTTTAGTCAAACTCTCCCCGGGTCATGATGA
>JAQSXM010000419.1 GCA_029256645.1 Sporomusa sp.
AGTTTAATTACACACCAGACCGAACGTAGTCTTGATTGCAAGGTAATAGCTCTAAACTCACCGGCAGGAGGTGGGGCACTACCTGCGGCAGCATTACCCGGCTATGGGGTGGCCGTAAGCCTGTCGGGCATAAGTGCCGGACATCTGGAACGAAACCTCAGGCAACGGGAGATTCCAATTGTTGTCCGGGTACAAGACAATAAGGTGATTTTTGATGTACGCTGCTTAACCGAGCAGGATCTAACAGAGATTACTGCGGCTCTTGAGACAATGTTTTAGTCAGGGGGAAAGGGCATCTTGAAGTTTGTTATTATTGGCACCGCCGGTCATGTGGATCACGGCAAGTCTGCCGTGATCAAAGCCCTGACTGGAACTGATACCGATCGGTTAAAAGAGGAGAAATTACGGGGTATCTCAATTGATTTGGGGTTTGCCTCCCTGCCGCTTGCCGCTGATCTTGTTGCCGGGGTTGTCGATGTGCCCGGTCATGAGCGATTTCTGAAAAATATGCTGGCAGGCACAGGCGGTATTGATCTGGCCATGCTGGTTATAGCCGCCGATGAAGGCGTTATGCCTCAAACCAGAGAGCATTTAGCCATGCTTGAGTTATTTGGAATCAAACATGGGATTGTAGTTGTTAATAAAGTTGATAAGGTAGATGCTGAATGGCTGGAGCTTGTTGAGGGAGAAATACGAGAGTTTATAAAGCCTACTTTTTTGAGGGATGCCCCATTTTGCAGGGTATCAGCGCTTACCGGCGAAGGTATCGGGGAACTTAGAGAAAAATTGGCAGAAATGACAGGCAAACTGACGGTCCGGGATCGTAACGCGTCTTTCCGGCTTTGGATTGATAGGATTTTTACTATTAAAGGTTATGGTGTTGTGGTGACCGGTTCAGTATTAAGTGGACAGGCTAAGGTTGGCAATAATATAAGAGTATATCCGTCAGGCAATATTGTCCGTGTGCGTGGTTTGGAGTGGCATGGCAATAAGGTTAATGAGATTATCGCTGGGCAGCGGGCAGCCATTAATTTAGCCGGGATTGAGCTGGAGCAGATTTCCCGGGGTATGTTATTAAGCGCAGTTGAACGGGGTGAGGTCAGCCTAAGCTGGGATGTTGTGGCCGATTGGCAGCAGGAAGTGACGAGCGGGGTACGCGTCAGGCTGCATTTAGGTACAGGTGAGTTTTTAGGCAGAGTTTATGCCTTTAAAGAGGTGTCACATCGCACGATGCGGCTTATCCTGGAACAACCGCTGGCGGCCGGTAGCGGTGACAGGGGTATTATCAGGCTGTATTCGCCGCAACAACTGCTGGGTGGTGTTACTCTAATTGCCCCAGGAAGGGCTACCAGAAGGTTGGCAAGTGGTCGGGCTGCGCTAGCAGAGGCCGTGGATAAGACAGATCAATCAGCAGCTATCTATCACCGCGTGGCTGAAAGCCGCCTGGTGCTGACAAGGGAAGAAATCCGAAGACAGAGCGGGTATCTTCCCGATAAGACAGTAGATAAAATGGTCGATAAACTGGTTGTTGCCAAAAGGCTATACTGCCTGGATGGGGTATATATAGCGGCAGGGATGTTTGAACAAATTACCAAAGCCATTACAGGTATTTTGAAAGAGTATCATAAAACACAGCCTGACCGGAGCGGTTTATCCAAAGAAGTAATTCGGCAAAAACTGATGCTTGATGAAAAGAGTTTTGATACATTATTACCCGAGTGGCTGGGCAATGGCATGCTGGTCATTAGCGGCGGTGATCTTGCGCTTAAAAGCCATGCTGATAAACATGGCGGCTGGCAGCGGGAGCTTATTGATAAAGCAGTTATAATTTTGGATAATATTGGGCTGGAAAATATCAATCCAGCGTTATTAGCGCAAAAATTATTATTGCCAGCAGATAAATCCAAGGCTACGCATGATGTACTTATACGGGCAGGTGTGTTGGTAAAGGTTAATGATATTTTTGTATACAGCAAAACAATTCAGTACATTGTACAGCTTATTCACACACATTTTAAGGAGCAGGATACGCTTACAGTGGCAGAGTTACGGGATATATTGAACACCTCACGTAAGATTGCTTTACCGATAATGGAATACCTTGATATGCATAAATATACAGTTAGAGATGGTGATGTACGCCGTCCTGGCCGCAAAATCCTGGATTTATCAGAATAAACTTACTTTAAATTTGCATATTGACAGCAAAACAATTCGTTTCTATAATTAAACTCAAAACAGATAATGTACATTGTGGTATTTTGGAGATGTACATATGTTTTGAGGGAGTGTGCCTAGGGTTCCGCGCTATTATAGCGGTCTGGACCAAGCGGCACAGGTGCAGCGTAGCACGCACTACACCGTGGGTATAAAAGACCCGGCGGAAGGTCCCAAGGGAAGGGTATCTTCGCGCTGGGCCTTTTTTTGTTTTCTTATTAAATATAAGGCTGACTAGGATGTTCAGAATGGGCGTTAGCAGCAGCCGATAGAGAGGGTGGGAGAGTAGGATGTGTAGAATAGGGGCTATAAAAAGCAAAGTAGCATTTCATCCGTCGCTGGCGCTGCATTTGATGCTGCCTCAGCAAGAGGGGCACGATAACTCTGGTTTCGCAATGGTCATGCAAGATCTCGAAGGGGTTTTTGCTGACTATAAGGATAAACCGCTATTATCCATGGCCTGTACACAGAAAGGTGCGGCAATGGTGGAGCACTTCATGGAAACAAACAACTTTACACCGGTATATGAATGGATTCCCCGTGGTGTCCGTCAACCGGGATTAGATATTAAAGCTATGCCCTATTATATTTTCCGGGCATATGATTATCCTGAATATTACCGTACCGCTACTCAGGAAGCCAAAGAAGAACTGCTGTTAGATACCCGGTTGGCCTTGCGGGTATTACTGGAGAATGAGGATCAGGGCTATGTCTATTCTTTCTGGCCTGATGTTTTGACCCTGAAAGAAATTGGCGATCCTCGCGATATTGCTGTTTACTTTAAACTGTGGGACAATACTGGCGAACTAATGGCTAAAAATGTGGTTGTTCAGTGCCGTCAGAATACAAACTATGAAATTGTGCGCTATGCAGCCCATCCATTTTTTCTGCAGGGTTATACACTGTGTGCAAATGGCGAAAATACCTTCTACACCAAGAATAAAGAATACCAAAAACCGCTGCATCGCGGGTATATTGGGTTTGAATCAGATTCCCAGAATTTCTTATATACCTTGCATTATGTTCTTAA
>JAQSXM010000420.1 GCA_029256645.1 Sporomusa sp.
GTTTGCGAAAAGCTGCTATGGATTATAGCAGGGAAAAAAAATATAAACGAGTCTTGTTATGGACATTTCAAGGTCTTGATGCAGCCTGTCATTTATATAAAAGCTTTGGATTTACACCAACACAACAGGTTGAAAATGATGCCTGGAAAAACGGGTTGCGGGAAGAACGGTGGGACGTAACCTTATAGCCGCGCAGTTTTGCCATGGTGGCGTTTATCAGGGTTGATCTAAGCTTAATAATATGTTAGAATAATAATGCTATCTGAGATGAACGTCAACTTGAATATGTCCAACCTACTTTGATAATTAGGGAATTCAATGCTATGCGGCTGCCGGGCCATCTAATGCGTGGAGGGCAAAAACATATCTCAGGATACCCACCTGCTGGGTGCAGGTTTGGACATATAAAGGAACGACATTTTGGATTGACAAGGACTTGCCATATTGGTAAGTCCTTTTTATTTGAGCACTTTTTTTAGCAGTCTACCCATTTACGATACTGATGACCAGTAGCATGAAAATAAGAACTATCCCGGTTAGATTATAAAAACAGTCGAGCTTAGAGTATTTCCGAGAAGTCTGGTAGTCTTCATGAAGTTGAAGCTGGCTCTGTATAAGGCCGTTTGTATTGTGTATATAATTATTACGTACCCGGATGGCATTGGATCCATGTGCCGGACTATGTCCTGTAGGTGCAAGCGAATCATCATTCTAGACGAAAGTTGGCTGGGGTTGTCTCGAGGAGCAGTTGAGACAGCCCCCAGCCATTTTTTCAGGATTTATACTTTATATTTAATAAAAACCACATAGTAAGCAAGCGCGCAAGATATAACAGTTGTTACTAAGGCTGGCAACCAATTAACCAGATTAACAGCCACGCCAATAACCCCGATACAGGCATAGGATATAACTATACCCCAACGGGTATAAGAACGTTTGGTAGCTACGATTTCGTGGCGTCTTTTTATATAAAGCGGTAGATAAAGCAATAAGCTGGCGATTACAAGGCCATAATAAATAAACTCATAAAAAGTCATATTAGGCAAGCGTGCTGATTCCTCCTTGACTGTTGTTATCTGCCCAATTAAAAAATATGGGCAGGAGCGAGAGAAAAGGGGCTGTGCTAAAACCAGCGTTTCAGCACGGCCCCGCATGTTATTTTATATGTTGATCATACTGCATATACACTACGTGGGTCTGGAGATATTCTTCCAGGCCATGCTTGCCGTCGGCACCGCCAATGCCCGATTTACGCCAACCGGCATGGAACCCTTGCATTGCCTCAAAGTTTTCTCTGTTAACATAGGTTTCTCCGAACTTGATTTCTTTGCAGGCTCGCATCGCCACATCAAGACTTCTGGTATATATTGACGAGGTCAGACCATATTCACAATCGTTGGCCAGTTCAATCGCTTCGTCAAGATCTTTGAATGTAGCAATTGGCAACACCGGCCCAAAAACCTCTTTTTGCATAATCGCAGTATGCTGTTTGCAGTGCGTAAGGACGGTAGGTTCGAAATAAAAGCCCTCTTTAGTTTGGGCCCGGCTACCGCCTAATGCCAAATGCGCACCGTCAGACAAGGCTTGTTTCACAGCTGCTTCTACAAGCTCCAGCTGTTGTCTGCTGACCATTGGTCCCATATCGATATCCGGCTGGGTGAGCGGATTGCCATAGGTAGTATTTTTCATAGCGGTAATTATCTTCTCAATAAATTTATCGGCGACTGATTCGTGGACATATACCCTTTCCGCGCAGTTGCAAACCTGACCACTATTAATAATACGCGAATCGCGAATGCAGGCTGCTGCCAGATCAAGGTCCGCATCAGGCATAACAATAGCAGGGGCTTTGCCGCCAAGCTCCAAGGAAACTTTAGTAACATTGTCTGCTGCCGCCCGCATGATAGCAACACCACCGTCAACACTGCCGGTGAAGCTGACCATACCTACTTTAGGATGGCCGGCAAGTGCATTTCCCACCACTGCCCCTGCCCCTGACACTAGGTTGAATACACCTTTAGGCAATGTGGTTTGTGCTACAAGTTTCGCAAATTCAAAGGCGTTATTTGGCGTTTCTCTACTTGGTTTAATAACAATAGTATTGCCTGTTACCAGAGCCGGAGCCAGTTTCCGGGCAATTAGGAAAAAGGGAAAATTCCACGGTAATATGCCGGCAATAACGCCGATCGGCATTTTAAATAAAAAAATATTTTCATTAGGGCGGTCGCTTTGGATAATTTCTCCTTCATAGCGGCGGGCGAATTCAGCCATGTAATCCATGTAATCTGCAGTAAAATTGGCTTCAACCCGTGCCAGTGGTAAAATCTTGCCTTGTTCTTCGGAAATGACTTTGGCGATTTCTTCGGAATTCTCACGGACTTTTTGGGCAATTTCCTTAATATACCTGGCTCTTTCAATTGCTGGCAGTTTAGCCCACGGTTTTTGTGCCTGCTCAGCCGCAGCAACGGCTGTATTCACATCTTCCGGTGTACCCTCGGGAATTTCGGAAATTACCTGTTCAGTGGCTGGATTTATTACAGGAATCATCCTGCCTGAGCGGTTTTGAATAAACTCACCATTGATGAACATTTGATAGATTCTCATTCCCATTCCCCCTCAATTGTCATTGCCTTTAAACCGCGTGAAGCCTTTAGTTCCGAAGAGTCGCGATACTAGTTTCCAATCCACTTGCACTCGCAGCGGTTTAAATAGTCCGACTATACATATTTGACGTAGAATAGGAGAGTCCTTTAAGAGAATGACTGAATTGGCAAATAACTCCTATTACCTGTTTGTTTATTGCTATAGAGGCACAAACTCTTTTTTGTATGCAAGTCTGCCCTGTGGGAACAATACCTAACAAGAAGAGAATTTAGGGGGTGAAGAGGTATGAGTCTGTATTATCGGCTTATCCGTCACACTGGCAACCAGGACCTATTCCGGGTGGTTGAAATGTCGGTGGCAGCACTGGTAAATGACCACCCGTTTCATATTCAGGCTGAAGGACTGCGCGGTACAGGCAAGACAACAATCATACGGGCGGCACGGGAACTGTTGCCACCGATTAAACGCATAAAAAATTGTCTCTATAATTGCGATCCTGCAGCGCCCCACTGCCCCTTTCACCGCCATTTGCCGCCGACGGTTATTGAAGAGATCGGGGTAGAGGAGATTCCACGGCCTTTTCTGGAGATATCACAGGCTGCGAAAGTGGGATCAATTGTCGGCAGTATCGATCTTGCCAG
>JAQSXM010000032.1 GCA_029256645.1 Sporomusa sp.
CACCGTCATGCAAAAGGGAATACCGATATTTTCAAAGCCGGTATATTGCTGCACATCGCGGGCCAGCGCCGCCATCAGGGACGCATCGCTGTGGGCCGCAGGCAGTACATGCCCGGTCGTATTCATAATGTCCACAATGGCGGCGTTCATCATGCCGCCCGGACACACCACCGGCGGCCGGTCCACCGCCTGCCCGGAAAAGACACGCTGCAGGCGCTCGGTGGGAGAAAGCGCACCACTCATAGCTAACCCTCCTCCTTTTACTAATCAAATGCTGCCATAAAGCGAGTTTCCACCATCTGGTCAGATAGCCGCCGGCAGCCCTGCCGCGCCGAATTGCCTAACCTGGCGCACCGCAGCCGCGGCATTGACGCAGTAGCTGTCCGCCCCGATTTTATTGGCAAAAGCCTGGGATACAGGCGCGCCCCCGATCATCACCTTGAAGCGGTCCCGCAGGTTCTGCCGGTTGAGCAGCTGCACGACCTCGGCCAGTCCGTCCATAGTGGTCGTCATCAGTGTTGACAGCGCAATAATCTGCGCCTCTTCCCGGACAGCCCTGTCAATAAAGGTTTGCGGCGCAACATCCCGCCCCAGGTCGATCACCTCGCAGCCGGCTGTTTCCAAAAGGATTTTCACTAAGTTTTTCCCGATATCATGCGTGTCGCCCTGGATAACGCCAATGACAATTTTTTGTTTGCTGCCCTTGCCGGCCTCAGCCCGCAGGTGCGGCTTTAAAACGGCCAGGCCGGCATACATGGCGTCCGCGCACAGCAGGAGCTCAGGAATAAAATACTCTTCCTCCTCAAATAACCGGCCGGCAGTCTCCATGCCGCCCGCCAGCCCCCGCTCGATCGCTTCATAGGCGTCATAGCCCCGGGCAATGACCGTTTGGGCTATTGCTACCGCCTCTTCCTCTTCCATGTTGACCACAGCCGCAGCCAGTTGCCGGTATATTGCTTCTTTATCAGTCATCTTTCCTTCCTCCTTTTGCCAATCACCTTTACCGGTCTTTGACAATAACGCTGAACAGGTCTTCCATCAGGTTCAGGCCGCCCTCATAGCCGGCATAGCCTTTTTTCAGCACAACGCGGTTGCCGACCGGGTAGCTGACAGTCAAATGCCCGGCCCCGATCGCCTGGGCAAACTCCCGTTCCCAGGCACTGCCAATCACAAAAGCCGGACTGAACGCATCATAGAACTGCTCGCCGCGGTTGACCGGCCAATGCTGCCGAAAGGCTGTTTTGATCTCCGTCGCGTCGGTTTCATAAACCACTGTTGCCTGATAGCCCGACAGGAGCTGCCGCAGCTCCTGTTCAAGCCGGCTTTGCTCTTCCTCATTTAATTCGTCGGTAACCACCGTCAGCTCCGGCAGCCAGCCCAGATCATCCGCCAGAAACTTTGTCAGCGCCACCGCATAGTTGGCATCGCCGACAACCACTGCATACCGCTGGAAATCCAGGTCACTGTAGGCATCGGCAATTCTGTCCACATAGGAGTAGTAGCTTTGAGTTTCACGCTGTATCAGACCGTGTACCAGACCGGGCTCAAGCTGCAGCGCCTCACCGGTCTTACGCAGAAATTGCTCGGTGGCGGCAGGTCCGATCGGCAGGGCTGTCGCCAGATATGGCACACCGTGAATCTCCGCAAATTTATCCGCAGCTTCCTGGCCATATACCTGGGATACCACAATATTCAGGGCAGCGTCCCCGGCATTCTTAATGGCCGTCAGCGTATCTTTCTCCGTGAAAAATGAATTGACCTCCAGCCCCAGTTTTTCCAGCAGGCTTCTGATTTGCAGCAGATTGCCGCGCCAGAAGGCATCCTGACCCGGCACAATCCCCCAGATATTCACTTTATTGCTGACTTTTTCTGTTTTTTGCTCAACAAAATCCCGGACCAGCGCGGTCAGCACCAGATCATAGCCCCGGTAGCCGTTGCCTCTGACGCCGCCGGTTTCCGCACCGATAACCGGCGCACCGGCCGCGCGGTACTCTTTGACCACCGATTGGATATCATCGCCGATAATATCGGTCATGCAGCCTGTCAATACGACATAAAGCCCGCCTTCAACGATCTGCAGCGTGTTTTTGAGCTGTTCTGCCAAACGCTCCGCGCCGCCAAACACAATATCGGTTTCCTGGACATTGGAGCTGGGTACGGCTAACCCGCCGCAATACCCGGCCCCCAGATAGCCGGTACTGCCTAATTGATTCCAGTAAATACTGCCGCCACAGCCCATAGAGCTATGTAAAACCGCGATGGCGCCAGGCAATGCTCCTACTGTCAGCGCCGCTCCCCCCAGCGCGCAGAAAGAGCGCGGCCGCTCGATAAATTTTTCATTCATACCTCACTGTCTCCTTGCCTGATATACTTGAAGGGGTCCTGGCTGTACCAGTCCTGCTGATAAGGCTGCCGTACATGCTGCTGCAGATTCCTGACAAACGCGGTATTTTTCAGCAGCCGGGTGATCCGCCGGGCGATATCATAAGCGCCGGCATAGCCGTTATAGACATTGGGGCCGCCATAGATCGGCAGCACCGACACACCGGCCTTGGCCGCCCACACATTATCGGCGACATGCCCGAGATATACCGCCGGTTTGACGCGCGCAATCAGGTTGACGGCCTCAAACGGCTGGGCGGTGGCAACATTGGTTTTGAGATCAGGATTCATCACCACCAGTTTTTCCAGTTCCACTTCGCCGAACCGGTCGAAATGGTAGGGCCGGACGGCCACCACCTCCATCCCCAGTTCCTGCAGCCATACGGCAGTTGCCAGCGTCCTGATTTCTCCGGCGCTGATCATGACCTTAACCCCCTGCAACCTTGCCTTGAAGGGCGCTAAGGCCTGGTTCAGGTCATAAGTTTCCTTGGCAATTATTTTTTCGGCCACAGCCTCCAGGCCAAAAAACCGGGCGATCTGCCTGAGCCAGCTGCTGGTATTGTTCATGCCGATTGGCATCTGGCCGTGAAGATAGGGAACCCCGTATTTCTCCTGCAGATGAGTCAGGAAATAGTCGTCATGGGTCGGGCACACGCTGATCGACAGCGCGGCCTCTGTGGCCAGCTGAAACGCCTCCGGCCTGGCCTCACAGGGAAAAGCATTGGCCTCCAGCCCAAGCTTGTTCAGCAGCCGGACCAGCTCCCGCTGATCGCCGCCGGTCATTGAAGAAACATTGAGCAAATTGACCAGCCGGCTGCGGCGGATCTTTTCTTTGGCTCTGTCCAGGGCATCCTCAAGGACAGGGGTTCTTGCCGGTTCGCTTGCAACTAAATTGCGGAACGCCGCATGGAAGATGGCATCATAGGCTGTGGCCATGACTTTGGTCTTAAAGCCCTCGCAGTGTACGGGCAGGAGCACCGCATTGACTTCAGGCCGCATTTGGGCTGTTATGCTGTCAAGATCATCGCCGATTATCCCCGGAACGCAGGTGGACAGTACCACAATGACCTGCGGGCGGTACCGCCGGTCTGTTTCGCGGATGGCCTGGCGCAGTTTGGCTTCGCCGCCGGCAATTACATCGGTCTCGCCCAGATTGGTGCTGAGCCACAGCGCCCCCTGGGGATTTTTGTCGCCGTCGGCAATCTGCCCCAGCCGCAGGCTGGCGCTTTGGGTATGGGAGACGCCGCCGCAGCCAATGGCGCCATGGACAATCACTACCGCATTCCGCAGGGTATTTAAAATCGCCAGCGCCGGCAGCAACTGACAAATCGAGCCCTGTCCGAACGCTCTTTTATTATTTTTCAGGCAGCCGCCGCCAAACTTCCGTTTGAGTTCGCAGGCCGAACCGCCGTATTCAATGCAGGTCCCCAGACGGGCCTCACGTTTGGGCGCCTCTTTTTCATCGATATAAGACAAAATTTTATCCCCTTTCCTAAAACAACCCGGCATCATCTGGCGTCAAATCATTTCCAGATACCGTTCACGTTCCCAGTCGGTTACGGCCGCCGCATACAGTGCTGCTTCATGCCGCCCCAGTGTTAAAAATAATTGAATGAATTTTTCACCAAGATAGTCCTTAGCCACCTGATTCTTGGCCAGATAGTGCAGGGCTTGCTGTAAATCGGCAGGCAAAACCTGGGCATCTGCCAGACAGGCATTGGTAGCGGTTATCGGCGGCGGCACAAGTTTATGCTCAATCCCGTACAGACCGGCGGCCAGATTAGCGGCGACAATCAAATACGGATTGGCGTCGGCGGAACCGGTCCGGTGCTCGAGACGGCTGCCGTTACCCAGCCCCAATAGTGACCGGACGGCTGCCGTCCGGTTGTCGGTGGCCCAGGTAACATTGACCGGGGCGAAGGAATTGCCCTGAAAACGCTTGAAGGAGTTGACCGAAGGCGAGCCAAGCACCATAAAATCCCTGGTGTGATAAAGCAAACCGGCCAGATAATGCCGGGCAAGTTCTTCATTGATGTGAAACAGATTGCCGGTTAAGTCCGGGTCCCACAGACTCTGATGAATATGATATCCGCACCCCGATTCCTCAGCCCAGGGCTTGGCCATAAAGGTGGCATATAACCCGTGTTTGCGGGCAATCTCCTTGATGGCGTTTTTAGCCAGTACCGTATGGTCAGCCAGGGTAAGCGCATCACCATACTCTAAAATCACCTCAATCTGGGCCGGCCCGTACTCCAGATGAAAGGCCTCGACCTCGATCCCAAAGTTTTCCAGCCCGTTGCGCATTTCCTCGATGACATATTCAAGCTGCGCGCCTTTATACATGGAGTAGCACTGCACCCCCTGAAACAGCGGCTGTTTATTGCCATCAAGGAGATAAAACTCCAGCTCTGAGCCGACCAGCGGCCGGTAGCCCAAGGCCTGGGCCCTGGCGACAACCTTCTTGAGCACCTCCCGGGGCGACTCTTCCAGGGCCTGCCCGTGCACATCATCCAGGTCGCACAGGACAAAAGCACAACCCTCCCGCCAGGCAACTGTCCGGAAGGTGGACAGCACCGGCCTGGCAATCATATCCGGATAGCCATTGTCAAAATTGGCAATCTCTGTGTCCGGATAAACACCGCACTGGATATCCCAGGCCAGGGGGCCCCTGGCCAAAGCCGTACCCTGATGCGCTGTTTTAAGAAAGTGCCGTGCGGAAACCCGTTTGCCCCGCAAAACACCGTTAATATCCGCAAACCCCAGTTCCACCGTATGAATACCCTGGCGTTCAATGATTGCTTTTATCTCTGCTAATTCCATATATATTCCTTCTTTCATTGATGTTGATAGACCCAGTTATGAGCGCAGTCGACAAACAGTCTGATATTTTCTGCCGGCACCCCGTCGCCAAGATCACAGCCAGGCAGCAGGATAAAGCCGCTGCCGCCAGTGCCTTCTGCAAGACACCGGTTGACAGCCTGGCGGATATCCGCCTGATTGCCGAATTCCAGCACGTCCACCGGATCAACATTGCCGGCAATGCATACCCGGCTGCCGATCAGTCTTTGGGCTTCCCTGATACTTACTTTGCTCTCGACCGACAAGCAGTTAATGCCTGTAGCGGCAATGCTGTCCAGGCGATCGCGGATATTGCCGCAAATGTGCAGCATAACCGGCTTACCGGCGGCGGCAGCGTTAATCCGGCTGACAACCTGCTGCAGGTAAGGGAAGGCAAATTCCTGGAAATGCTGCTTGGAGATGACATCCCCGGAGGCGGTGGGATCGGCAATAAAGGAGCCGTGAACCAGCCCCCTGTCCAGCATTGTCGTAAAATACCAGGCCGATAACTCGGCCGTAAAACTCAGGAGTTTATGGGCAAAACTTTTATTCTTATGGAGAGCCTTTAAAAACTGATCCATACCGGCCAGTTGGGCCGCCAGGGTAAATGGCGCCCGCCCGCTGGCCAGCACCAGTCTTTCGTCAGCGGCCAGCCGGCTCAGGCCGGCGGCTGTCTCAAACAGCCAGTTGACAGCAGGATCAGTCCCAGCCGCTGTTACCGTCATCCGTCCGAGGTCAGCCCCGGTAGCAACCGGCCCGGTAATAATGGCTGGTGCCCCTTTGGCGGTAAACCGCACATCGCCGCCCAGCGCCCTGATCATCAGTGCTGTTGCCCCGGCGCCAACCATAATAATATCGGCATCCAGGTCTTTATTTACTTCATAGAACACCCTGGCGGTTGTGGCCGGATCGCCGATCAGCCTTTCCAGGGTGAGTCCGGAATGGGTGACAGGCCAGCTGCCGCCAAGGAAAACCCCGACCGGAACCCGGTCCGGCTGTTTCAGCGCAAACGCCCGCAAAGCCCGCTCTTTTGGTGTAAGCATACTATCTTCCTCTCAACTCAGGTAACAAACGGCCCTCACCGGCAACCCCCGTAAAAATAAAGAAAACACGGCTTGCGCCGAGCCTTGGCGAAAGCGGAAGCCGATGTTGCCCTTATCCAGAAGGAAAGTTATACTTTCCAACAGGATAAAAAAACGAAGGTTGAAAAGTCGGCGCATATCATCGCCGTCTTTTTCAGCCTTCGTTTTATTAACGATCAGCTCAAATGCAGTTGCCTGTTAGTTTACCTGTTTATAACCTGTTGGCAACTTAAATATTACTGCATTTACACTGATTTGAATTGTAAAAAGCGAACTAATTAGCGGCCTTGCCAAAATTTCTCTGCACAAACTGCCAGGGGGTCAGCATGCAAAACTCTTTGAACTCTTTAATAAAATGAGCTTGATCAAAATAGCCCAGCCCAAAGATGATATCGTCAACCGGCTGGAAAGGCTGCTTATGGATGAGTTCGATTGCATTCTGGAACCTGACTACCCGGCAGAAGTATTTCGGGGAAACCCCCAGATAGCTCTTAAAGGTCCGGGTAATATGCTGTGGCGAATAGCCTGTTTCCAAAGCCATGTCTTTGATACTCAAGCCACCGAGTTGTTCATTAACCCGCTGCATCAGGTATTTGCCCCATTCCGGCATCTCCCGGCGTTTTTCCTGCATAGAAAACCGCCCGGATAAGAACATCTGCACCCGCTCATAAAAACCGGGCCGGCTGACTACCTGCTCCACAAACTCCCCGCCCCGGTGCATAACATCAGCCAGCGAGACCTCCTGGTCAATAAAGCTTTCGCCAAGCTCACCGGTAAAAACACCTGCCTGCCCCGGGAAAAAACGGACGCCGAAATGTTCATAGCCCCCGGTAAAAACCAGCGGTCTGCCGGCTAACACACTGCCGATTACTTTCGCATAGGGCTTTGACGAATCGCAGCGAAATACAACGTCAACCACGCCATCCGGGACGGCAATCAGTTGATGGTGGGAGCTCGGCATTTGGAACTGATAAAACAGGGCAATCGAGTTACTAAACTCTCCCTGCGGAATAAATTCCTGATAGTTGGCAGCGCGCATCACCAAGGGTTGATACAGTTTAAAAGAGTTCCGCATATTAATCATGTCAATTCCCCCTCATAGCGGATAGCGATATTACCTGAAGAGCAAAGCCTGTCCTGTTACCGCAGCCAGTAAACCCCGCTTTCAGCATATAAAAAGGCTGCAACCCTAAGTAAGGGATGCAGCCTCCGCTTGTACGGTCAGCTCACTATGCTTATTTATAAATATAGCTATTTTACCACATCCGCTCGCAGCAGGCAATAGGAATAAAAGCCTTCGCAAAGTCGCGAAGGCTTTTAGTATGGATAACCACCGGCAACGGCCCTGCTTACCAGGCGGGGAGAAGTATCTCTCTGCCTTGATAAGCATCTTTAAAGGCCTGCTTCATTCTATCGGTTTGATATGCCTTCTTCAGTATTTTTGTCTTTTCAGAGTCCTTGTTCTTTTCCAGCACGGTAATGACATCCGGCGACTGATGCTTTTTGCTCTCTTTCAGCAGGGCGTCCCGGTTAAAATCCAAGTCAAGCTCCGCCGCTACCGTAGCATAGAGAAAGCCTGCATCGGCGTCTTCTATGGCCCGGCTGAGCATGGTATAGTCAACCTCAGTAAATTTGAAATGATGCGAATTATCGACAATATCCTTGATGGTAACCTTAGCCGGTTCAACACCTGCTTTGAGCTTAATGAGCCCGGCATCAGCCAGCATAACCAGGGTACGGAAATTATTGCCGGGATCGACCGGTATGCTGATGGTTGCGCCGTCAGGCAGCTGATCAATACTTTTGTATTTCTTGGAGAATAGGCCGGCACGATCGGTGAATACCTCAAAAGCCGGATACAGGTGCGTGTTGTGAACCTGATTGAATTCAGTAAGGAAAGCGATATGCTGGTGATAATTAGCAAACGCCTCGCCTCTTTCTACCGCCTCATTGATCTGTGTATTGTCGGCTACAAATTTATACTCAAGCTTGTAGCCGAGTTTTTGAACCTCTTCTGCCAGTATTTTGGTGGTATCCTCATACAGCTTATAGTTCTGGGCAACAAAGGTGATGGTCTTATCTGCCTCAGCAGCAGTATTCTTAGTAGCAGTGTCCTTGCCGCACCCGCTGACAAGCAGTACAAAAACAAGCAGCACAGGCAGGAGCAATTTTCTAATTGACATATTTTTTTTCATGGCTGAAACCCCCTGGTATTTTATTTAGTTTCTTTTATCAAGCCGGCGGACAACAAAGCTGCCCACGGTCTGTATCACCTGTACGAGCATGATGATTAGCAATACGGTAAAAATCATCACATCGGTCTGATACCGGTAATAGCCATAGCGAATGGCAAAATCACCGATACCGCCGCCGCCGATCAAACCGGCAACTGTTGAATAGGAAAGAAAGCTGATGCTGATAATGGTGGCCGCATTGGCAATACCGGACCGGGCTTCACAGTACAGCACCTTCCAGATAATATTCCAGGTATTGGCCCCCATCGATTCGGCGGCTTCAATAACCCCGCGCTTAACCTCCAGCAGCACCTGTTCGACAAGACGGGCGAACTCCGGAATCGCACTGATCGATAACGGAATAATAACTGCCGTGGTTCCCAGTGCAGTTCCGACCAGTAAACGCGTCAGCGGAATAATGGCAATCATGAGAATGAGGAAAGGAAAAGAGCGGACAATATTAACGGCTGTATCCAGCACCCGGTACAAGCCTGGCGCTTTGAGAATAGAGCCAGGGCGGGTAAGGTACAGCACCGTCCCTAACGGCGTTCCGCATAGAAAAGCAATGGCCAGCGTAAAAAACATCATGTAAAATGTTTCGCCAAGCGCTTTTGCTATTTCCGGCAGCAGGGCAATAATATTATGAAACATTGGCGGCTGCTCCTAGTTGTGTATACGCACTATCCCGCTCAAATAAGAACTGGGCAATTTTCGAGCGGGGCGTTATCTGCTTCCCGGACAGGTCAATCGTTTCCACCAGTTGCCCAGCTTCCATGACAGATACCCTGTTGCAAATGGAACGGACAACGGCCATTTCATGGGTAACAATGACAATGGTTATGCCCATTTCGGCGTTAAGGCGTTTTAGAAAACATAAAATGCCATTAGTTGTTTGCGGGTCCAGGGCCGAAGTCGGTTCATCGCACAATAATAATTTGGGCCGTGCTGCAATTGTCCGTGCTATGGCCACCCGCTGCTTTTGACCGCCGCTCAGTTTTGCGGGATAAGCCTGCGCCTTATCCGCCAGTCCGACAATATCCAGGCTTTTATGGATACGCTCCTTTTGCTCCTGTTTGGCAATACCTGCTATCTCCAGCGGAAACGATACATTCTCATAAACAGTCCTGTTGCCAATCAAATTGAAGTCCTGAAAAATCATGCCCATCCCCAGCCGCCGCTGTAGCAGCTGCTTTTTTGCCAGGGTCATCAAATCTTCGCCACTGATGAACACACTCCCGCTATCCGGTCGCTCCAGCAGATTAATACACCGCAGCAACGTGGATTTCCCCGCACCGCTGAACCCGATAATCCCGTAAATCTCACCCTCCTTCACTTCCAGCGAGACCGAGTCGATTACCTGAAACGGACCATTTGAAGTTTGATAGGTTTTATTGATATTCTCTAGTCGAATCATTGTCTCATCTCCCCAAACACCCCGGATTGCAGTAATTACCGGCAAACACCAAAACTCATATTCCTCGCCCTCCAGCCATCATAAAACAGAAAAACGAAGGTTGAGAAAATCCGGCTCATGCTGCCGGTTTTTTCAGCCTTCGTTTTATTTACGATCAGCCCAAAATAGTTTACTTTGTGATTTGGTTTGCTATGTCCTATTTGTAACTTGATATTACTGCATCTAAGCCGAAATTAATTGTAAAAAACGAACTAATTTTAAAGTTTTAAAGATTGCTTTACCCATTGGCTGGCAGAATCTCTTTTCGCACTCTCTTGCTAGCCCTTCACAATAGAAGACCCTGAAAACTGCCTGAATGCCAGCTTACAATAAATCGTATACACCAGCAAACTTACTGTTGTTGTCGCCAACATGCCTTGCGCACCGCCCGCCTCATACACCCACCCCAGGCAAGCGGGTCCGATGCCATTACCGAGAAATAAAAAAAATGCAAACAGTGACATGCAGGTTGACCTTGCTTCAGGCAAAAGCTCTGTTGCGTAGGTCTGCAGGGTGGTATGAAGAACAATGAACCCCAGCCCTAGCAACAAAAAGCCGGCCAATAATGCAACCCAGTGAGGTATCAGCCATATAAGGCCAAACGCACAGGTAAGCAGTGAGGCACCTATTAACGGCATCCTGTGCTGGCCAACTTGACTGATAATCGAACTTATAAAATGGCTGCCAATAAAAGCAGCGATACTAAAACCAGCTGTCAGTAAGCCAACAGAAAAATAATCCAGTCCCAGAACCTTATTCCCGTAAACACCCAGATAGGTAAAGCCGCCAAATAAAATTACGCCTTCTAAGCCTACTGCTAAATAAACCGTCCGTGAGCGACGGCTGGAAAAGATTCGTTTATGTCGTTCTTTTAACGGGATTTGTTCCTTAGGGGCTATATGTACCATCCGTGACTTCTGCCTGAGAAATGCAAGTCCAACTAGTATTCCAGCAAGGCCAATTGATAAAAATATAAACTTCCAGCTAAAAAAATGAGCAAGCATGGAGCCAATCACAATACCCAGTGCCTGGCCGGACATAGACAGCGACATAAAGAAAGAAATTGCTTTAGGACGCTCCTCAAAGGTAAAACTATCGCCTATTTGTGCGAGCGAAACCGGAATAATGCCAGCGGCAAAAGTTCCGCTAATTATTCGGAATACCAAAAGAGAAGTAAAACTATCAGCATAGCTGCACGCAAGCTCTGCAAAGGAGAATAAAAAAAGGGCAACTGAGATGGTCTGTAATTTGCCGAATTTGTCTGCAATAGGTCCATATACTAGCTGCAATAACCCATACGGAATGGTAAAAGCCGAAACTAGTAAACCTACCGCTGCTTCCCTGATCATTAAATCGTCTGCAATAGCTGGTAATACCGGAGCAATTGCTCTGCTATCGGCATTTACCAAAAAACCGCTAATGCCAAGTACCCATAATAACTTCATAGTAACCCTCCATGGTGAGCGACAACAGGCTGAAAAATACCAGCTATATAATCTACCTGCCTTTGCTTGGTTCTAAGATAAAACCATCCCTGCTTACACAAAGACCTGCCGGCTTAGCATAATTCGGCAGGTCTTCGTTGCGCTTGGTGTGTCCGGAAACCTTTATCAGGCATTTTTCCAAACCAGATAATAGATATTAACACCAACAACAAACAGGTTGGCTAAGACCACTGGCACCGCTTGAATTGCAATACCATAAATGACAAAGAGAATAGCACCTACCAGATTGATAAACCGCAGTTTTTTGATAGACTTCATTACAAACGAAACTGCCACCATACCAGATGCCAGGTATCCCAGCCATTCTACAACATTGATAGTTTCCATCGATAAATCCTACCCGTTCTTCTTATTATTTGACAACATAAACCACGCTACGGTTAGTATACCATTTTTTATGTTCCGGGACAATTCACCGGTCCTGCGCCCATTAAATCCGTTCCTTTTGCTAGCATAATTAGCTAATGGTATCGTGATCATGTTATACTTATGAGTAATTTTTAAAACTGAAGGTGGTATCTTATCTTGGAATACCGGATAGAAATGCTATGGTCTGCATTAATTTTACTGGCCGTACTTGTCATATTTACCCTTGGTAAAAGCCCAATATTCCGGGTAGACCGTGCCGGTGCTGCAATTATTGGTGCGGTAGCTACAGTAGGCACAGGGGTATTATCCTTTCCGGAAGCAATCTTAGCTGTTGATTTTAGAACAGTCATCATCTTATTTTCCATGATGATTGTCGTTGCTAACCTAAAATTAGCAGGCTTTTTTGAACTGATGGGAAATGCGGTTTGCCAGCACGTCAACAGCAAAAAACAGTTGCTTTTTGCAATTATCATGGTTAGCGGCATTATGTCGGCATTAGCAATAAACGACATCGTCTGTCTGCTCTTTACGCCGGTAGTGCTATTTATCTGTAAGAAAACCCAGTGCAATCCCCTGCCGCATCTATTAGGGGTAGCAATGGCATCCAATATCGGCAGTGCCGCGACACTACTCGGCAATCCGCAGAATATCCTGGTAGGAAGTTTATCTACCTTATCGTTTTTCGCATATTTTATAGCTGCCAGCCCGGTAGCACTAATCGGTTTGCTTGCTACTTACGCTGCGATAACATATTATTACCGGGAAGAACTAAAAGGCAGTTATTTCCCAGTTCCTGTCCATAACACCACTGTTCACAGGTATCTGCTAATTAAAACCTTTATTATATTATTTTCCGTATTATTTGCTTATATGAGTGGCTACGATCTGGCTCTATCGGCCAGTCTGGGCGGAGCCTTATTACTCATCACCAGACGTGTAAAACCAAATAAAGTATATACCAGCGTTGACTTCAATCTGTTAATTATTTTTATTGGTCTCTTTATTGTTGTAGCCGGTATCGAACATAGCGGGCTAATGAATATGCTTCTTAACCATTTGTTTGTTGGCGAAATTAATAATATGGGGCTTTTCGCAACACTGACTCTCATCGTTTCAAACATCGTCAGCAATGTTCCTGCCGTTTTATTATTAAAATTCCTGATACCGTCAGCAAACGCAGACTATTGGTGGAAAGCGTTAGCTTTATTCTCCACATTAGCCGGCAATCTTACGATTACCGGCTCTATTGCCAATCTGATTGTGGTGGAGATTGCTAAAGGTGAGCAAGTCCAGATAACAGCCCGAGATTATTTCAAGGTTGGTTTCCCGCTCACCCTGCTCACAACAGCTATTGGGGTACTATGGTTGTAAGTATCTTTTAAAAGGCGGCTAAATCCAGATCTACTGCATTTCTCCATGCTTCCGGTACGAGAACATATTATGCTTAAACGCATAATATGTTACTAAAGACATTGACGAATGGAGGAATCTCTGTGGGATATTATATTAAAGTTGAACCAGATGTAAAGATTTATGTCGAAGATCTTAATCCTGAGGGTGAGAAAACAATCTTATTTCTGCATGGTTGGCCTTTAAGCCATAATGCGTACGAATATCAGTTTGATCAGCTGCCCAAAATGGGTTATCGGTGCATCGGAATAGATACCAGAGGCTTTGGCAATTCTGATAGACCCTGGCATGGTTATGACTATGACCGGTTGTCCGATGATGTTAGAGCAGTGGTTGAAGCACTCAACATAAAAAATTTTACGCTCGGTGGCCATTCCATGGGGGGAGCAATCGCCATTCGCTATATGACTCGCCACAATGGGTGCGGGGTAGCAAAGCTTGCCCTCTTTGGTGCTGCTGCTCCCAGTGTCACCAGGCGCCCTGATTTCCCCTATGGATTGCCGAAGGAAGATGTAACACAGTTTATTCAACAAACCTATAATGACCGGCCTAAGATGCTGCAGGGGGTCGGCGACATATTTTTCTTTCAGTATCTAACAGGGCCTTTCGCCGATTGGTTTCTCCAATTAGGACTACAGGCAGCAGGTTGGTCCACAGCAATGTGTGCTGCCACATTTAGAGATGAAAGCTTGTTTGCTGATCTGGGGAAAATACGGGTACCCACATTAATTCTCCACGGCATCCATGACAAAGTCTGTCTGTTTCCCTTGGGTATAGCCCAAAAAGAGGGAATTAGAAATTCCAGGCTTGTGCCGTTTAAATACAGCGGTCACGGACTGTTCTATGATGAGCGTGATAAATTCAATATGGAATTGACTCAATTTATTGAAGAATGATAACAGCAGTATAACCGTGGCATGCCAGCAGGTAGGTACCCATACTTGGAGTGCACGCATAAGAAAAACCTCCTTGGATACCAGTCACGTAGCCAGGAGGTTTTCATATTGTCAAACCGATTTACTGGTTTAATAGCCCCACTATTAGCGCAGCGCTTCCGGGAGTTCAATCATCCAGATGTATTGATTTCTTTCTGCTTCATCGTTAGCCACAATCGTAATCTGTGGCTGAGCAGGTTCGTTTTTATAACGGAAACTGCCATCTTGTAATAAAGTATAGTCGGTAATTTCGGCCTTAGGGTTTTTGGGGTCTACTACTTCTATTGCGATACCAAAATCATTATCATTGGTCACCGCAATGGTCTTTTTATCAGGAAGCATAGTTAGTCCCTCGGCTTTTTCTGTATTCCAGCCATGGGCCCTCAAATCAAACACCAGTGTTTTGTCTGCAAAATGAATCCCTGCTAGTTTACTGGGATCAGCAATAAATTCGAGCTCTTTACCCTCAACTTTAAGGCCTGAAATATCTGTTGCTTGAGCTAAATCTATACTGTAGATGAGATTTCGCATATTCTTATCTTTACCCTTACCTTGTTCAATAACCAAAAGCTTGGTGTCAGAAATGGCGTAGATATCACCGACCTTCGCATCCTTAGGTGCTTTGTAAGCAGCCACATCAATTGGATACGCGAACATAGCGGTTTTCCCGGTAGCTGGATCAAGTCTTACAATTCTTGTGAACCGGGCAGTTTTACCAGTAGTTTCATCAAGCGCTAGCGGGCTTTGTACAATCGCATACACACTGCCGTTCGGCGCTATTGTAATCCCTTCAAAACCACGGTTCGGAAC
>JAQSXM010000033.1 GCA_029256645.1 Sporomusa sp.
CTGGGTTTCCACCACTTGATATTACGTTGTATCCGCTTGATAATAATCTGCGCCTCTTTGAAAGAAACCCCCGGCATTAATACGACAATTTCGTCGCCGCCATAACGGAAGGCGCGGTCATCAGTACAGATACTGTTTTTTACAACCTGAGCGGCAGCTTTAATTAACATATCACCTGCCACATGCCCATATTGATCGTTGACCGCCTTCAGGCCGTTAATATCAATCATCAGCAGTGTAACCGGCGTTGACTGCTCCTGTGTATTCTGGCAATGCCCGGCAAAAAACCTGTCAAAAGAATGGCGATTCAGTAAGCCGGTCAATTTGTCATACTCTGCTAAGTATAATACCTCCTCGTGCAGCCGGGCATTCCTAATAGCGATCGCGGTCTGACTGGCCAGTGCTTCCAGAAGTTCCAGCCGCTCCTGGCAATCTTCTCCCTGACTGGCTCTTTCGACATATAGTATTCCCAGCAAATCACTCCGGTAAATAATCGGAACAAAGCAGTTTGTCAGCTTAGTATTTTCATCATCAACCGTTACTGTCCGCAAAGTACTTCGCACTTGGCTTACTGCCTCACGGCAGTTTTGCCGGTATTCATCCATCTTATTGCCATTGCTGCCATGTGTATATATAACCGGGATATCCTTATTGGTTTCACTTAACAAATAAATGACTGCCTGATTAACTACCATGGTTTTTTTTATTATCCTTAGGATACCTTCTATTACCTCGGCAATGCCTAATGAGGACGTAATAATCTGGGCTGCCTGATATAACGCAGCCTGGCGTTCCAGCGCTGCATTCAGACTGCGGGCAACTTTCTCCCGCTTGGTTACATCAATTGTGACTAGAACAGTACCAACAAAATTACCCCGGTCATCAGTTACCCGCGAGTATCTATTCTCAATGAATTTGCCGTTACGGCCCATAAGGCGATACCACTCAGTTTTTTCACCGTCACGCATCTGAGCCAGTTTTTCTTCTAAAATTCTGCGCCGGTGCTGCGGATAGCTGGCCAAAAAATTTTGGCCTAACAAAGCGCCTTCAGGGAATTGCCTCATTTGCTCAGCATACGAATTACAAAATACCACAGTATTATTTTTATCCAAACAGATGATTCCCAGGTTTGATACGTTTTCCATGTAACGTACAACACTGCCTGAGACTAACAGTTCCTGCTGATTGCCATAATCTGCTGCCTGATTTGCAGGTGTCCTAACCCGGGCAATCATGTCCGGCTTTAATTCAGAAAGAGCTTTTACCAATGTCCCGTCAAACTGACTATCAGCTGAACGTTTTAGTTCGGTCAAGGCTTCATCCCAGCTTCTTACTTGCTGGTAATTCTGGATCGTTGTCATGACGTCAACCGCCTCAGCAATATGAATGATCCTGGCTGACAGAGGGATCTCTAATTTGGTGAGTTTATTGGGATAACCACCCCCATCATAACGTTCATGATGGTGCAGCGCCCCCGGAGTCAGCTCGCGCAGGTCCTTTGACCGCAATAACATCTGACCTCCATAAACCGGATGGCGCTCCATCTCAGCCCGGTCATACAGGTCATAAACACCTTGCTTATATAAAACCTTGATAGGCACATTTATTTTACCAATGTCGTGCAGCAATGCAGCCGCTCCGATGCCTGAGATTTCTCTGTCGCTACACCCGATAGATTGTGCCAGCAAAACAGCATAATAAGCCACTCGCTCGGAGTGGCTAAATACAAAATTAAACTGATGCGATAATATTGACAGGTAGAAATTAAAATCTTCCCGTTGTTCCCATTCTTCATAGACTAAATTTAAAATTCCATTGTCTTGCTTTGTAGTAAAACAATCCACACCAGACACCCCCTTATGCTTAATTGTAATTACAGGGCTTATTGGTAACAAAAACCCCCGACTTTAAAAGCCGGGGGTAGTAAAACAGTATGCCAAATAAAAACTCCTGGTATTAACATACCAGGAGCGAATTAAGCGTGACGCAACAGAATAAAAGAACAAAGCGCCTACTGTAATCCCCTCCCCATACCTCGTGGGTGAAAACGGTGATTGTCAGATAGGCAGTTCTCCTGGCTCCGGATCATAACTTGCTTAAACCTTCCCAGGACCGAATGCCCCAGTGGTATATTCTAAGCTTGCTCCCCGTTACAGTGGCGGGACCGCGCCGGTTTTTAACCGGTCTTCCCTATTAAGCCCCGTAGGGCACCTACCTCATCGTATTTAGTTATATATTGGTAAATAAAGTATAACCCTTATCTCAAATAGTGTCAATACTTAGTCTATTTTGCGACCATTTCCGCCGTTGGCGTTACGCTTAGCGGTTATGCAGGCGAAACAATCCCGGCAGGGTGGTAGTGCAGGCCACCGTTTTACCGCTGCGCGGTCTTTGGCCGGGACAAACCGCCAGTTTCTCACGGCCGACACCGCCGCCTCGCCCAATACCGGATAACCGGTCGAACGGGCAACGGCAATATCACCCGGACGGCCATCGGCCTGAATACGGATACGCAGCAGTGCGACGCCCTCCTGGCCTGACTGCGGATAGACAGGGTCCACTTTGGAAAGGTATGCTGGGGTACAACTCCTTTTGTTAGTCTGGCTTACTATTAGCCGGACAACAGATTTTATCTTGCAATATCCAGTGTATTCCACTTAACCACTTCAGCAGCAGTGCCGGCAAGTTCCACATTAACCAGCCTGTTGTTGTACACATAGAGAATAGCGGGATAATACAGCGGCGCGGTCATTGCCTCATCATTCATCAGCTTGAATAGCTGGTCGTACTTTTGCCGGCGGAGGGGTTCGCCGGTGGTCTCCAGCACTTCGTCAATATAACGATTCAGGGTTTCATTATACCAGGCCACGGGTTTTCCGCCTTTGTACAGGCTGGTCAGATAGCCGTGGGGGTTCCAGGAATCCTCGTAAGATCTGTAAATAACCATATCGAAATCCCTGGTTGTCCATATGGCGTCATAGTATGCGTTGACTTCAAGCAGTCTAAGAGTGACATCGATGCCGGCCTGCTTCAGTTCAGACTGAAGAAATTCACATACCTGCTTCCATTCCGCGTATTCTGTATTCTGAAATACGAGATTCAGACGCAGCGGCCGGCCGGCCTTTTCCAGAATGCCGTCGCCATCCTGGTCTGTATAACCTGATTTCGCCAGCAATTCTTTTGCTTTGCCCGGATCATATCCATAGCCTTGGCTGTTGCCGTCAGTAACATAAGGAACGGTTGGGGGCAGTACTCCTTTTGCCGGCTTGCCGGCACCGTTCAGCAAATTGCCGGCAAGGCTTTTTTTATTGATGGCATAGTTGATTGCCTGGCGTAGATTGCGGTCCTGCAAAAATGGATTATCATAGTTGAACATCAAATGGTAGCTTTTGGTGCTTTCGCATTCCAGCACCACCAGGTGCTTGTCGGCCTTAATGGCTGGAAGATTTTCCAGCGGCAGCTCTGCAGTGGAGATGTCCGCTTCACCGCTCTGCATCGCCATAACGCGCGCCTGAGGATCGCTGATGACTTTTAGAATAATTTTATCCACTTTGGGTTTCTCGCCATAATAATAAGGATTGGGAACCAATACTGTTTCCTGCCCGTCCACGCTGCTTTCCACCATCCACGGCCCGGTGCCGACCGGTTTAACAAATTCACCACCAACGGTACCGCTTGGCGAAACAGAATTGACACCAAGGATGCGGCAGGGACGCGGATAAGTCAGTTCTGTCAAATAAGGATAATAGCTTTTGCTGAAGGTCATTTTCACAGTGTAGTCATCGATCTTCCTGACATCCTCCAGGCCGCTTGCGATAGCGAGGGAAGCGGTTCCCGCCTTGCCTTCCCATCTTTTCACCGTGAACACAACTGCATCGGCATTAAAGACGGTGCCATCGGAGAATTTCACATCCTGACGCAGGTGGAAGATATATTCCCTGCCGTCTCCGCTTATTTCCCAGCTCGTGGCAAGGCAGGGCTCCAAAGCTCCATCTTTGCCGTATCTTACAAGCGGCTCATAGATCATTTCATAATGGAGCAAATCATGGGAACCGCTAAATGTTGGGTCCATAAGAGCCAGCCTGTTTTCCACGCTGATGATGGCAGTAACAATTTTTTTGCCGTCTCCGCCCGGCTTTTCCGTACAGCCTGCCGTTATCACCATGATCATGAACAATGCGGTTGCCCATAGTTTCCACGTACGCTTTATGCGTCTCATGCTATTCCTCCTCATTCCGTCAGCTTAACCGGCCACGCGGTACGCGCAGGTATCATTCCAGCAAATCATTACAATGCGGTTCACGTTCACGGAGAGCAACTCCTGCACGCTGTCAGGTGACAAGCAACATAGTGCCCTTGCCCGACATATTTCAATGCCGGCTCCTCCAGCGCACAGTGCAGCATACTGTGAAGGCAGCGGTTATAAAACCGGCAGCCGGCAACGGCCGTTGCCAGTTGCCGGCTATCCCACTCCACCAGGCAGTTGCTGCGGTTTTTCCGCTGCCGGGGATGGGAGACCGGCACAGAATCAAACAGGGCAACCGTATAGGGATGGCATATCGTCTGCTCAAGCCGGTCAATAGATTCAAGCACTTCAACCACTTTGCCAAGATACATGACGGCTATTTCACTGCAAACGTATTTGACGGTAGACAGGTCATGGGATATGAACAGATAAGTCAGGCCAAAGCTTGTTTTTAGGTCATTCAGTAAATCAAGGATTTGTTTCCTGATAGAAAAATCAAGACTGGCAACAGGCTCATCGCACACCACAAACTCAGGCTGAAGCACAAGTGCCCGGGCAATATTGGCCCGCTGTCGCTGCCCGCCGCTTAATTCATCCGGACGGCAATCCAGATAAGCGCCGTCCAGTCCCACTTTTCCCAAAATTGCTGCTGCCGTCCGCCAATACTCCCTGGCAGATAATTGTTCATAATTTTGTATGGTTTCCACGATGGTTTCGCCAATGGTATAGCGGGGATCAAAGGCGGCTGCATGATTCTGGAAAATCATCTGAAGATTTCGCCGCAGCGGTCTCATCTGTTCAAAACGTAACCCTGATATTTTTTGCCCCTTAAACAGGACGCTGCCGCCGGTTGGCTGTTCCAGTCCTGCTATCAGTTTCCCCAGTGTGCTTTTGCCACAGCCGCTTTCGCCGATAAGGCCCAGCGATTTCCCTTTCTTTACCGAGATATCCACACCGGCCAGGGCATAAGAGCAGCTTTTTTTTGCGAACAGCCCGCTGCCGGCAGGATAGGATTTTTTTAACCCCTGTGTCTCCACTAAGATCGACATCAAAATGCCTCCGTCACAGCCTACAATATTGCAGCAAGGAGCTGCCTGGTGTATTCATGCCGGGGAGTTTCAAACACCTCCAGCCCAGTTCCGGACTCCACAATCTGTCCTGCCCTCATAATATATACGTCATCGGCGACTTCAGCCACGACACCAAGATCATGAGTAATGAGCAGCACGCCGGTGCCGGCCCGGCTGCTCATATCCCGTATCTGGCCGAGAATTTGGGACTGAACGGTAACATCAAGGGCGGTAGTGGGCTCATCTGCGATCAGCAACGGCGGCTGCATGGCCATGGCCATGGCAATCATGACCCGCTGACACATGCCGCCGCTTAGTTGAAACGGATATTTGCCCATCATGCTCTCCGGGTCGGGCAGTTTCATTCTTGCCAGTAATTCCACCGCCTCTTTTCTGGACTGCCTGTTGGACATTTGCCGGTGAGCCAGTATAGACTCTGAAACAAGCTCGCCAATTGTAAACAGCGGATTCAGCGAATCCACCGGCTCCTGGAATATCATGCCGGCCTGCACGCCGCAATACCGGGTCCGCTGTCTGGCTGTCAGTTGCCGGACATTCACCCCGTTGACCATGATCTCCCCGGCTGCGATGCGGCCGGTACCATCCAGCAAACCCATGACGGACATGGCAGTAACCGTTTTTCCACAGCCGCTCTCGCCAACCAAGGCCGTAATCCTTCCGCGGGATACTTGCAGGCTTACGCCGTCAACCGCGCGGACTACGCCCCGGGGTAAATGAAAATCCACTTTGAGACCAGTTACGCGCAGCACCGTCTCCGGTTCCCGGCGCGGGGCAGACCCGCTTCTTTCAGACTTTTTCCATTGCATCCTTCAGCCCTTCTCCCAATAAATTGAACGCCATCACCGTCAGCATAATCGCCATACCCGGATACAGCATCAATTGCGGCTGTGTCTGGATATAACCCTTGCTGTCACTCAACATAACGCCCCATTCCGGTGCCGGCGGCTGTGCTCCCAGGCCGATAAAGGAATAGCCGGCAATCGCAAGAATGATGGCTCCCACCTCAAGGGTTGCCAGGATAATGACAGGCATCAGCACATGCATGACGATGTGGTTAATAACAATGCGCCTGCGCGAACATCCCGCAGACTGCGCTGCCAGGATAAAATCCTGTTCCTTGATCTGTACCACCATCCCGCGTATCAGGCGGGCATAACCAGCCCACCACAGGCCCCCCAGGGCAAGAATCAGGTTTTTCACACTGGGTCCAAGCAGGCCCGCAACCGCCAGCGCAAGAATGGTACCCGGAAAGGCCATGAACAGGTCAATGATACGCATAATCGCGATATCCACCCTGCCGCCCGCATAACCGGCCAGCAAACCAAGCGGCAGGCCAATGGCCAGCATCATCCCCAAAATCAGCAGGGAATACAAGAGTGACGGTCTGGTCCCCCAGATAATCCTGGACACTATGCAGCGGCCGAGGTTGTCGGTGCCAAGCCACTGTTCGGAATTGGGCGGCTGCAGCTTATTCTCCAGATGCACCGCAACAGGGTCTGAAGGTGCGAGCCAGGGAGCAAGCAGAGCAGTCAGGCAGATCAGGGCAACCAGGTACAAGCCTGCCGCTGCCTGCCTGTTTTGCCAAACCTTGCTGGCAAAGCGTTCTGTAGCAGCCCGAATCCCCCTGTTATTTATGATACAATTGCCGTTCAATGCGGATCTCTCCCTTCAGGCTGTGCCTTATTGCAGTTTGATGCGGGGATCAATATAGGCATAAATAAGGTCAACCAGCAAATTAATGCTTACAATCATGACCGCCATCAGCAGCACATAACCCTGTATTACCGGAAAATCCTTGTTGGCAATTGCATCCAGGGCATATTTTCCCATTCCGGGCCAGGAAAATATGGATTCAACAATAAAAGAACCTGCAAGCAATGCGCCCAGAGTCATTCCCAGCCGGGTTATCAGGGGAAGTATGGCATTTTTCAGCGCATGCTTTCCTATCACCCTGCATTCGCTCAATCCTCTTGCCCGGGCGGCCTTTATATAGCGTTTTTTGAGTACCTCCGCCATGCTCATGCTGAGCAGCCGTATATGGGGTCCAATATAGCCCAGTGCCAGCGTTAACGCCGGCAGGATGACATGCTTGTCCGCGCCGTTGCTGATCACCGGAACCCATTTGAGTTTGACGCCGAACAGGTACAGCAGGACCAGCCCCAGCCAAAAGGACGGAATCGATACGCTGACAAAAGCGAATAGCTTTCCAACCCGGTTCACCGAGGAGTCAGGGTACACTGCGGAAAAAATGCCTACCGGCAGTGATACCGCCAGTAAAATGACCATTGCGCCCAAACTGAGCTTAAGTGTGGCGGGAAACCGCAGCATAAGCTCAGTCAGGACGGGTTGTTTTGACCGGTAAGATTCCCCCAGATCTCCCTGGATAACCTTTCCCAGCCAGCCGGCATACTGCATCACCAGCGGCTTGTCCAGCCCGAGTTCCGCCCCCAGAAGAGTTACCGCTTCCGCCGAAGGGGTAATTCCGCCCGAACGCAGCAGCACCGATGCCGTTTCTCCTGCCGCCAGCTGGATTAAGATAAACGTAATGACCGAAACCGCCAGCAGCAGCGGTACGAGGCCGAGCACTCTCCTGACAATGAATGGTATCAACGGTCCTGCGCCTCCTCCAGGCGAGTTGCAGCCACTTCTGTCCCGGTCATTTTGCTTTCACCCGCAAACTGGGACATGACCAGGTCCCGATAAAAACCCTCCCGGGCAATTAATTCTTCATGACTGCCGGTTTGCACAACTCTGCCCCCATTCATAACAACCAGCCTGTCAGCCGCCATGATGGTGGACAGACGGTGAGCCACAACCAGTGTTGTACACTTTCCGTAATATTTTCTGAGGGTTCTTTGAATTTCATTTTCATTCTCGGAATCCAAACTGGACACGGCCTCATCCAGGATGAGAATAGGCGAGTCCTTGAGGATGGCCCTGGCAATGGCGATTCTCTGCCGCTGGCCGCCGGAAAAATGCAAGCCCCGCTCACCGGCTTTGGTTTCATAGCCCTGGGGTAAACTCATGATAAAATCATGCGCCTGGGCGGCACGCGCCGCCAGCTCCACCTGCCGGTCTGTCGCCTGGATATTGCCAAGGCGGATATTGTCGCGAATGGAGGTATTAAACAGATAGACCTCCTGCAAAACCACCGAGGTAAGACTGCGCACATTGTCCAGAGACATGTCCCGGATATCCGCCGACCCGATTTTTATTGAACCCTGTGCAACATCCCAGCAGCGCAACAGCAAATTAATGCAAGTAGACTTGCCTGCGCCGGATGCCCCCACCAGCGCTACAGTTTCCCCGGGTTTTACGGTAAAGCTCACCCTGGACAGGGCATTGTCCAGCTCCGCCCTGTAGCGAAAACTTACACCGGAAAACTCAATTTCAGGGACCAGTTTGGCTATATTCAGCGATTTTCCCGTATCCACCACCAGCGGTTTTGCTTCCAGCACCAAATGCACCCGGTTCGCTGCGGCAAAGATCAGCCCGAAGTTTCTGGCTGTATTGCAGATATCCAGAACAGGATTGAAAATCATGCCTGCCAGCGTGATGACCACGGGAAACAGCGCAAAATCCAGACTGCCTTTGAACACCATGCCTGCCGCTACCGCCATGATGCTGATCAGGGAAAGCCCGACCGCGATTTGCAGCATAGCGCCTTCGGTTCCCAGGCGTTGGCCATAGTGCAGCTGACTTTGATACATCGCCTGCATGTAGCGCTGGTTTTTTTCCCGGTATTGATCCAAATAATTAAGAGTCAGTATCTCTTTCATACCCTGAACGCCTTCGACAGTTACCGCGTTAGCCTCTGCAAGCCTGTCCCGGACCAGCAGTCCCTGCTGATCCGCTTTATTTTTCATTAGGAAGGGAAGCAGCACTGTTACAGCAATAAACGCCAGCATGATCAAGGGCAGCAGCAGATGCAGGCTCCCCATGAAAATAAGGATGGCTGCCGGCACAATAACCGCGATCAGCACACTGCCGAAGGTGTGGGCAAAAAACCATTCCAGAACCTCTACATCGCTCATCAGCGTTGAGGCAAGCTGACCGGACCGCATGGTTAAGAGGATGGACGGCGAAACCTTTTCAATGGCATTCAGCAGCATAATACGGAAATCCTTCAGTATTTTAAAGGCCACATCATGGGCAAACCACATTTCGCTATAATACATCACGGCACGTCCCACGATCAATAGCGCCAGCACGAACGCCAGAATCCGGATTTTTTCAAGCAGCAATCCTTCCAGCGCCAAACCGACAATATAGGCGCAAATTACCGCGGCTCCGATGGTAAACACATGATGAAACACACCGCTTAACACCGCACAAATAATGCCGCCGCGGTACGGCTGCAGTTTTTTCATTAACTTCAGCACATTGACAAGACGGTAGCCTTGCCTTGTATTCTCATTAGTTGTCATTGTTGTTCCCCCGCCTTCTGCTGCGCACGTATCAGACTGGCATAGGCGCCGTCAAGCTTCATCAGTTCCGCGTGGGAGCCCTGCTCTTTTAACAGGCCATCCTCCAGCACAAAGATATTCTCCGCATTCTGAATCGTGGAAAGGCGGTGGGCAATAATAACTGTCGTCCTGTTGATCATCAGTCGTTCCAAAGCATTCTGTATTACCGCTTCGCTGGCCGCATCCACGCTTGAAGTCGCTTCATCCAGTATCAGCAGCGGCGCATCCTTGAGGATTGCTCTGGCGATGGCGATCCGCTGGCGTTCTCCGCCTGACAGGGTGGCACCGCGTTCACCAACCATCGTCTGGTAGCTGTCAGGCAGTTTTTGGATGAACTCATGGGCATTGGCCGCCCGGGCCGCGCGTTCCATTTCCCCGGCCGTTGCTTCCGGCTTGGCCATGCGGATGTTTTCTTCAATCGTTCCATAAAATAAGTAGGTATCCTGAAACACAACCGCAATCTTACTGCGAAGATAGGACAGGGAATAATCTTTGATGTCCTGCCCGTCAATCAATAACCGCCCCTGGCTGACATCATAAAATCGCAGCAGCAAATTAACCAGGGTGGACTTTCCCGAACCGGACTTGCCCACCACCGCCACTGTCTGACCGGGCCGGACCCGCATGGACAGCTGGTTAAGCGCTGTTTGCGACTGTTCGCCGTAACGGAAAGAAACCTGCTCAAACAGAAGGGAAGGCAGCCTGTCGTTCAGTTTCACCTGCGCTGCTTCTGCCTTCTCTTTCAGTACGACGGGCTCATCCAGTATGCCGTACAATTGCTCGGCAACGGAAAATCCCAAATAGCTTCCGTGCCAGAACGTATTTAAGTCATTTAGCGGACGGATGCATTCAGCTACCAGAAATAGTATGACCACCAGACAGGTGGCAGACAGCGTTCCATTGGCGGTATGCCATGCCGCAAGACCAATAGAAGCGGCTGTTCCGGCCGCCATCAAAAAAACAATCAGCGCCGAATCAAGCAGAGATAACCCGGTATTGCGTATGGAGTCCCGGTAAAATACATGGGCGTTTGCCGCAAGCTCCCTGCCCTTGGCCGTACTGGCGTTAAATACCTTCAGGGTGTTCATTCCCTGCATCGTGTCAATATATTGCGCATTGAGCAGGGCATAGGACTGCCAGTATTCAATGGTGCTGCTGGACACAAACGGCATGGTCAGATGGGGGGCGGCAACTGCCAGCACCGCCGCCACAAGGATGATCACCCCCACTGCCCAGTCCATTGTTATGATATAGGAAACAATCGACCCTACCGCAATCAGCACGATGCACGCCTGCGGCAGATAGTTTACCAGAAAGACCTCAAAAGATTCCACGCCATCGGTGATCAGCGACTGCAGATTCCCGCTGCGCTTGTCGTTCAGATAACCGGGTCCCAGCAGCATCAGCTTGTCGATCATCCGGCTCCGGATCATCCCCTTGACCTTAGCCGCCATTTTTTTTGTATAACCCTCATTCCAGCGGACGAGCCAGGCGCGCAGCGCAATTGCCGCCACGGCTGTCAGCAAAAACCTGGCAATTTGTTCGATACCACCACCGGCAAAAACGGCCGAAATGCCGCCGGCAATGGCAAAAGCCTGGCATACATAAGTGCCTGTAATCATGAGCCCAATGCCGATTTTGACGGCTGTCTCAGTCTTTATTTCCAGCAGGAAACGCGCTAAACGCAAATAAGCTCCCATGGCTTATAATACCCCCGTCAATGATAAGAAAGCTTCCGCCCCAAATCCCTGATTATTTTTCACCGCCCACCATGAAAGCCGGGGTGGTCTTGTTCAGTTCTTTTCCCACCTCATCCCAGACCAGTCCGGTAATGTCGATTGTTGAAAATATCTTCGAAAAACCAATGTCAATCATCATGCCCACATCCCACAGCGGCCTGTATTTATCACTCATAAAAAGCTGTTTACTGATTTTGTCGCCTTCCTCCTGGTCGGCATGGCTATGGGCCCGCCTGTCGTATTTTTTCCAAATGCGTGCTTCGTTTTCCTCAAATTTGACACGCCGTTCCTCATCGAACAGATGCAAATACCAGCAGGCGTCAAATACCAGCAGGCGTCCCCCGGGGCGCAATACGCGGAACCACTCTTTGTAGGCGGTTACAGGATCATTCAGGGTCCATGTCAGATTACGGCAGATAACCAAATCAAAACGGTTATCCGCAAACGTAAGAGCCTGGCAGTCCATTTGCAGCAGTGTGGCCTCCACGCCCGCCTGCCGGACATTTTCCTTTGCGCATTTGATCATATTTTCCGTGATGTCAATGCCGGTAACATGATGCCCCGCTTCAGTCAGAATAATTGGGAAGAAACCTGGACCGGTGCCGATATCCAGAATCTCCAGCCCTTCTTTCGCGGGCGCGTTGTCCAGGATTAAGTGCTGCCATGCGGCCCGTTGCGGGCCCTTTAGTTCTTCCTCTATTGACCTGCTGTATAGCGTCGCTTCGCCTTCCCAGTAATTCTTGATACGTTCGTTAAGTTCCATATTTATAAATCCCCCTTATTCTCTCACAAATTTTCTTGATATTTCCTAACCGATTTTCAGCCACGGCTACAGTTCCGTGGTGGCCGACAGTACAAAAGTGCGCGGTCCGCCGACGGCCAGAGAACCTGAGGTATTGCCAATCCAGTGGTTCTTGTCCAGGATATTGACAACGGTTGCGCGGATCGTTACCGGCTTGTTGTCATGCTGGAAAACATAGCGTGCACCCACATCAAACCGGGTCCAGGACGGGACCTTCAGCGTATTGGCGGCATCCACATAGACCGGGCCGTTATATACAGCATCAGCCGTTAATGTAAGACCCCTCTGGGACGGCACATCCCATTCGACCCCCAGGGTAGCCCCCCAGCGTGGCACGCCGATCGGTCTGTTGCCATTCGTTGTACTATTTTGCATATTGCCCAGTTCGCCGTCAATCAGCGCAATACCACCCATCAGACGGGTACCTTTGACCGGCTCGCCAAACACACTTAATTCCAGGCCGCGGTGGCGCTGCTCACCGTACGCGCCGAAGATTTTGGTGTCCGGGTTGGTGTAAGCGCTGGGCACTTTAATCTGGTAGGCGTTCAGCGTTGTTGCGAAAGTACCCCCGTCCAGCTTAACGCCTATTTCATATTGCTTAGATTTGTAGGGAGCCATGATTTCGCCGCCATTGTCCGCAGCAGCGTCGGCAATTGCACCTTGCTGCAGTCCCTCAATATAGTTGCCATAGAAGGACACATTGGGTTTGGATTTGATGACAAAACCAACTGCCGGGGTGGTGGCACTGTCATCATAATGTGAGGAACGGGCTCCTGTCGTGTTAAGATCATAGGATTCAATGGTCTGACGCCGCAGTCCCAACGTAAGCTGCAACCGGTCATCCGGTGTGGAAATGGTATCAGCCAGCGCCAACCCGGATAAGTTGCTTACCTTGTCTTTGGGCAAGCCTTTCCTGTTGGCAGCAGGGGCAAAGACCGGGTGCCCCTGTCCTGTTGGGTTGTACAGATTTGTTGTATTACCCCAAATCCTTTCGGGCGGCCAGATCTCGTAACGACTTACAGTAAACTGGTTGGCGCTCAGGGCCAGTTGATGCCGGAGCTCGCCAGTAGAAAACTTACCGCGGACACCAAATTCTTCGGTATGGACTGTATACCGTAGCGGAGCATTTTCATACCGGACGGCAAAATCCCCCTGACTATTTTTAAGATAAGCATACCCAAATTGGTAATTGGTATAGTTGCTTTCTCTGGCCCCGGCTGATGCATACACTTGCCAATTATTATTTAATTCATATTCGCCATGGATGACACCGAAAACCATATCGTTATCGGCTCGCGTCCAGGGCGCATTGAAATTAAAGCTGCTTTTCGGGGCTTTGGGAACAAACGCGTAGTCATCCAGCCTTAACAGGGTGGTCGGCCCCTGATGGATGATTTTTTGGTGGCCAAGATCAAGAGAGCCGTAAAAACGCCGGTCACGCATGTCCAGGCTAAGCATTGTTGTGCTTTTTTGAATTTTCTCGCCGTCAACACCGGTATCCCCATCACGGTAGCTGGTATTAAGGCGGAAACCATAGCGTCCGTCTTCCCCAAAACGGCGGCCTACATCCAGATGCCCGCCTAGTTGCCCGTCACCGGTGTAGGTGGTGGTAAACCGGGTTACCGGCTCAGCCCCGGCCCGTTTGGGCACAAGGTTGATACTGCCGCCAAGACTGCCGCCATTGGGTGCAACGCCGTTAAGCAAGGCGCTGAGTCCTTTATGTACTTCAACCCGTTCAACGAACTCCGTTCCTAAGGCAGTATAGGGAAAAAGACCGTATAAACCGTTGAAGCCGACATCGGCCGTACCTACGGAAAGTCCGCGGATCGTCCAGGTGGGAGAATAGGAGGTGCCTGTGATGTCACGCACAGCCGGGTCCTTGGCTAGTACCCCGGCCAGGCCCTGGATTTGCTGATTTTCAATTGTTTCTTCCGTATAACTGGTTGTATTAAAGGGCGTGTCCATGAAATCCCTGTTGCCGAGCAGCCCTACCCGGCTGCCGCGGGCAATTTGCCCTCCCGCATAGGCTGGAGGCAAAGAATCACGTTCAGCCGTCACGAACAGTGGCTCCATGTCAAATTCCCGCAGCTTATCGGCCACAGCCGGCTGTTCTTCTGCCGGCTGTGGTATTGGCGCTTCTGCCGCATAGCCGGTGAATGCCCCGCTCCAGAGCAGACTGCTGCCGACTAAGGCATAAAGCAGTTTTTTCCTGGTGCGGGCTTTTTGTTGTTCATGATTTTCCCCCATCGTCTTTAACTCCTTTTCGTTTTAATTGAATGCTCCGGATATTGCCGCCATTGTCTCTCACCATAGGCGATAATCAATTTGCCTGCTCAGTATTGTGACTAGAACAGTACCAACAAAATTACCCCGGTCATCAGTTACCCGCGAGTATCTATTCTCAATGAATTTGCCGTTACGGCCCATAAGGCAATACCACTCAGTTTTTTCACCGTCACGCATCTGAGCCAGTTTTTCTTCTAAAATTCTGCGCCGGTGCTGCGGATACCACAGGGCATATTGGTAACAAAAACCCCCCGACTTTAAAAGCCGGGGGTAGTAAAACAGTATGCAAAATAAAAACTCCTGGTATTAACATACCAGGAGCGAATTAAGCGTGACGCAACAGAATAAA
>JAQSXM010000421.1 GCA_029256645.1 Sporomusa sp.
CCTAAATCCGCAAATCCTGAGAGTGTTTAAAGATAATGGCGTACGTATTCTCACTGCCTCTGATGCTCACAAACCGGAGCATGCCGGGGAGAATATCAGTAAATTGCAAGCGCTTTTAACGAATGACGAAGATGGTAAAACGCATGATCAAAGCAAATACTGAACGAATTATACGTAGCCTGCGCCCATAACCAAAAACCTAAAATATGATAGGTAACTGGTAGATTTGAGAGTATTCTACAGGTGTCTGGCAACTCCGGTAATCCAGTTAGGATGCAGGTTTGCTAATGATAGTTGCGGGAAATCGCAGTTGTAAGAGCGTGAACAGGAGTCTTGACATTAGCCAAATTGTAGTGAAAAAAGGGTTGAGATTTTACGTTATCTTATAGAAACGTAAAATCTCAACCCTGCTTAGTTCTTATTTGATTATCGTTACCGTACCTTCCCGGCGCGGCGGCGCGGCTGGTGCTTCACCTGCATTATAACCGAAGGCCCCTGAGCCAATGATCGTGTAGCCTGCGGGAATACCTAACTCCTTATTCAGTGCTCTGCCTTCTTCTGTATCAAACAGCAAGCGCAGGGAATGAATCCAGCAAGACCCTATACCTAAAACGTGGGCTGCCAGGAACAGGTTGCCTAGTGCCAGGCTGCCGTCTGCCTGGGGAGCAATGGCTTTTTCATCACCAGAGACGATAATTAATGTTGGGGCATGATAGAACGGGCTGAAGTTTTCCGCTTTGGCCCGTTCTACTAGCCCGGGATTGCCTGAATTTAGAAAAACAGTTTGAAGAACATTATTGATTTTACTCAATAGTTCCTGCTTTTGTACTACTGTAAAATGCCAGGATTGTTCATTTCTGGCACTGGGGGCAAATTGCCCTGCCTCAAGGATGGTCTGTAATTCGTCATCTGTTATTTGTTCGGGTTTGTAAGTCCTGATACTCCTGCGCTGCACGATTGACTTTAAGGTTTCACTCATGTCATGATCCTCCTAATAGTATGTATTTATCCCATAACCGGCGCCACTGAGCCTTTCAGGATATTAAAGATTCGGTGTGGCGTGGCTCTTTGGATCATACCTCCAGTTCAACTCTCTTTTCTACAGGTTCCTGAACAAAGAGTGTCATGATAAAGCCGATGACCGGTAACGTGGCCAGTAGATCAAAGGCCAAAGGCATCCCCCAGACATCGGCGACTCTGCCCATGGCCAAGATTCCCAGGGCCCCGAGACCGGAGCTAAATCCAAGATTTAAGCCTGATGCCATGCCTAGATTATTTGGCATCATTTTTTGAATAAAAACCAGGCTGCTGGTGGCAGTAGCGGCAAGCAGGATGCTGGCGATTGCCAGTACGGCAAATATCCATGGTCCGTCCAGAATTTTGAACAAAGACAATGCTGCCGCAATTGGTAGTATCGAATAGAGCATAATCTGTTTGCTTCCCCACCGGTCGCTTAAAGCGCCGCCGATCACCGTACCGACAGCGCCGGCCCCCAGATGAACTGTCAACAGAAAACTGGCATAAAGCTCGCTGCCATGCAGATAAGTCATATAATATAAAGGCACAAAGGTGCTGATACCGGAAGATACCGTGGCCCTGGTCAAAACCGTTCCCATCAAAGCCAGCAAAGACCAATTAACAGATGCCTTCAACCGTCTGAAGCTGGTACATGCTGTTGTTTCTAACCGGGGTACTTTGTGCAAAAAATAGAATAATGCCCCGCTAATCAGCAGATAGGGAACCGGATAAATGAGTAACAAAGGACCCTCGCCATGGATGAGCAGGGAGGCTAAAAACAATGACCCTGCTACAATACCCACGTTGCCACCAACCGAAAACAAGCTTAGCGACTTTCCTTTGGCGCTGCCGCTTAACAGGTTGACTGTTTTTGCAGCCTGCGGATGGAAGATAGCTGAGCCAATCCCGTTACAGGCTACCGACAAAAAGACCAGCGAATAAATGGGTGATAATAGTGTTCCCAGCATCGAGATCCCTAGTGTCAGACAACCGACAGGCATGAACCAGATGCGCGCTTTTCGGTCGCATAAATAACCGAAAAACGGCTGGCTGATGGAAGAGGTAATACTCTGCATAAGGACAATAGAGCCTAATTCGGCATAAGACAATGAGAACTTTATCTTTAGGAAGGGTAATGCCGCATAAAAAGCGCCGGGGGACATATCAACCACACCGTGAGCGATAGCTAAAAGCCATATTGATTTGGGGACAGATTTAAATGAATTGAACAGTTGGATCACTTCTTCCATGTGTATGCTAAAAGTACTGAAGGCTAAGGTACATCAACAGATATACCTTAGCCTTCAGTACTTACCGATCAGCTGTTGCCAACACCGTGTAATGAATGGTTAATTAGTCTTCAACTAGCAATAGACTAGACAGTCATTTTACAAATATATTACTACAGGCGTTGGGTGGTGTCAATATAAACCATCAGACGGTGAGCACCTAATCGATCTTGGCCTGTGACCGGGCACAACTGTCTAAATTTTGCATTAACCAGCAGGATATTTACTGGAACAGTAGTATATTAACTATTAATCATATTGAAAGAATCGGGATTGAAGAGCCGGGTTGCCGGAGGTTAATTAAATGCAAGTATATATCAGGTAAGTCACTTTAACAGGAGGCGGCATCTATGTACAATGACACCGTACTTGATCATTTCTCTAATCCGAGGAATATCGGTGAAATAGCCGATGCAGACGGGATTGGTATTGTGGGAAACCCTATAGACGGTGACCTCATAACGCTTTATATAAAACTAGACGGCAACGTCTTGGCTGATGTCAAAGTCAAAACCTTTGGCTGTGCTGCGGCGATAGCAGCCAGCAGTATGGTTACAGTTATGGCTAGCGGCAAGACAATTAAAGAAGCGCTGCAGATAACCAACGAAGCAGTAGCAGCGGCCCTGGACGGGCTGCCACCCAAAAAAATAAGGTGTTCCAATATTGCTGCCGATGCGCTTCACAATGCGATTGCCGATTATTACGCTAAAGTCGATAGGCCGGGAGGTGAGCCTGGTGATACTTGCCAGGGAGCAGATCAATAGGTATTTACGGCATATCATTATGCCGGAGATTAGCGGTCCGGGGCAAAAAAAACTGTTGGAATCGGCGGTTTTTGTCTGTGGGGAAAGCATAGAAGCCGCAGCCCTGGCCATATATTACCTGGCAGCAGCTGGTATAGGCCGCATAAACTGCCGGTTTGAAACG
>JAQSXM010000422.1 GCA_029256645.1 Sporomusa sp.
ACGTTGCCACCACCGACAACCGCTACTTTTTTTCCTACATGGATGGGTGTACCGCATTCCGGGAAACGATAGGCTTTCATCAAATTGCAGCGAGTCAAAAATTCATTGGCAGAATAGACACCATTCAGATTTTCTCCTGGTACTCCCATAAAGTAAGGAAGTCCTGCTCCTGTACCAATAAATACAGCATCAAAGCCTTCTTCTTCCATGAGTTCATCAACGGTAAAGGTGCTGCCAATTACAGCATTCACAACAATTTCCACACCAAGCTTGCGTAAATTGTTGATTTCTACTTGTACCACCTCATCTTTTGGCAAACGGAATTCTGGGATGCCATACATCAAAACGCCGCCTGGTAAATGCAAGGCTTCAAAAATAGTAACTTTATAACCCTTTTTCGCTAAATCACCTGCTACAGCCAGGCCTGCCGGTCCAGAACCAATGACAGCTACTTTCTGTGCGTCAGGAGCATAATCAATGGCAGCGATGCTTTCTCCTTTATTTCGAGCAGTATCTGCCACATAGCGTTCTAGACGACCAATACCTACTGCTTCCCCTCTTTTAGCCAACACGCAGTATTTTTCGCATTGCTCTTCTTGAGGACATACCCTGCCACAAACTGCTGGAAGGCTATTCACTTCTTTTATTTTTGCAATGGCTACGTCCATATTTCCTTCTTTTACCTCTTTAATAAAAGCAGGAATATCAATTTGTACGGGGCAGCCCTTACGGCAAGGTGCTGCTTTGCATTGCAGGCAGCGTGCTGCTTCTGCTTTCGCCAGCTCTTCCGTATAACCAAGACTTACCTCAGCAAAATTCTTTGCCCGTACTTTAGGATCTTGCTCTGGCATTGGATTTTTATTTAGTGAGAGTGACATTTACAGCCCTCCTCTCTTTTACCAGCAATGTACTCGCTATGCTGTTTTTCATGAGGTTTGTACATACGCTGACGCGCCATTAAGCTTTCAAAGTCAACTTTATGGGCATCAAATTCCGGACCGTCAACACAGGCAAATTTATTTTCCTGACCGACGGAAACTCTACAGCCGCCGCACATGCCAGTACCATCCACCATAATCGGGTTCAGGCTAACGACTGTAGGAACACCATAAGGTCTGGTTGTTTCTGCAACGAATTTCATCATAATAACAGGACCGATCGCTACGACTAGACTGATGGTTTTATCGGAGTCTAATAACTCTTTTAGTGGCTGGGTAACCAAAGCTTTAATCCCTTTTGAGCCATCATCTGTTGTGATAATCAATTGATCACTGACTGCTGCCATTTCTTCTTCATAAATTAAAATATCTTCAGAACGAGCACCAATAATGGAAATCACTTCATTACCTGCTTCTTTTAGACCACGAGCGATAGGATATACTGGTGCTATACCGATACCACCACCTACACAGACAACACTACCAAACTTTTCAATATGAGTAGGCTTACCCAATGGACCAACTAAATCTAATAAGAACTCTCCTTGTTGTAGGCGACCTAACTCAATGGTAGAAGCGCCTACTTCTTGAAAAATAAGGGTAACACTGCCCTTTTCCCGATTAAAATCGGCAATGGTTAGAGGAATACGTTCCCCTTGGTCATTTACACGTAAAATGACAAATTGCCCTGGTTTTGCTTTTTTAGCAATCAGAGGCGCCTCCACCTCAAAAAGTTGAACACTTGGCGCCAACTGCTGTTTCACAAGAATTTTATACACAAGAAACCTCCTTTAATTAAGGAAAGGTAGACCCCTTACCTATTTCACCTTCCCAGAAACTTCTCGAATCGTAATGTAAATAATAGTCCAATTTTTATTAGTAATATGTCTCTAATTTTATCCCTTTCTCATGATAAGTCAATACTTTATCAATGCGGTTCACCATTTATAATGAAACCTGTCCTAATTCTTGCTTATACTTAAAACAAGCCAACAATTTTTCCGGCATTATCAATATCCATTTTTTCTGCCGCTGGACGTTTAGGCAGCCCTGGCATGGTCATCACTTCACCTGTCAGTGCTACTAAGAATCCAGCTCCTGCTGCTACTCGAATTTCACGCACAGTGATGGTAAAGCCAGTAGGTCGTCCTAATTGGGTCATATCATCACTCAAAGAGTATTGAGTTTTAGCCATACATATAGGTGTTTTATCAAAACCTAACGTTGTAAGCTCCTTAATTGTCTTCTCCGCTTGAGGAGTATAACTAACCCCTTCGGCACCATATATTTCCCTGGCAATAGTTGCGATCTTATCCTTGATGGATGCATTCACATCATATAGATAGTTGAAATTGCCAGGCTGCTCACAAGCTGCGAGAACTTTTTTGGCCAGTTCTATGCCGCCTTGGCCACCTTTAGCCCAAACTTCTGATAAGGCAACCTCAGCACCCAACTCCACACATTTTCGTCTTACAAATTCAAGCTCTTGGGAAGTATCTGTAGGAAACGCATTAATAGCAACGATTGCTGGCAAACCAAATTTCTGCATATTTTCAATATGTTTTGTCAAATTCGCCAAGCCTTTTTCTAAAGCCGGCATATTTTCTCCCACTAACTCTGTTTTAGGTACGCCACCATGCATTTTAAGAGCACGAACAGTAGCGACAATTACCACTGCATCTGGCTTGATCCCCGCAAACCGACACTTAATATCTAAAAATTTCTCAGCACCAAGGTCAGCACCAAAACCAGCTTCTGTTACACAAATATCAGCCAGTTTTAATGCAAATTTAGTCGCCATTACACTATTGCAGCCATGGGCAATATTAGCAAAAGGTCCGCCATGGACAAAAGCCGGAGTATGTTCTAATGTCTGCACTAAATTAGGCTTTATAGCATCTTTAAACAATAACGTCAACGCTCCCGTGACATGTAACGCCTCAGCAGTAATGGGTTCATTTCCATAGGTATAACCAATAATAATCTTACCGATACGAGCCTTCATATCGTCTAAATCACTGGCTAAACATAAAATAGCCATCATTTCAGAAGCAACCGTAATATCAAAACCGCTTTCCCGGGGTATACCATTTATTTTTCCGCCTAGTCCGCAAATAATCGAGCGAAGTGAACGTTCATTTAAATCCATCACACGGCGCCAGGTAATACGCCTAGGATCTAAGCCTAATTCATTTCCTTGATGAATATGATTGTCAATGATAGCGGCTAATAAATTATGAGCCGTTGTAATTGCATGAAAATCTCCAGTAAAATGTAAGTTAATAT
>JAQSXM010000423.1 GCA_029256645.1 Sporomusa sp.
AAAAATGATACATATTGACGAAATTGCAAGAATAATGTAGAATTAATGCAGAGTGATATAGAGGGTATGAGCATGAATAATCATAATCGGCCTTTCATGGCAGAAAGTATCAAGAGTGTTGGAACGGCGGCAATGCTGTTGGCATTGACCCGAACCATGGCAGATGAAGAATCTGTGAAAGCGATGCTTGCCGAACAGGGCTATAAAGTAGTTGTGACTGAAGTAGGCGGGAATTCAGCCTTATCTGAATTTCAGGGAAAGGTTACTAAGGCGGTACTTGGTGCTGCACTAAATACTGGAATTATCTCTAAAACGTCAACCAATTACCATGCATTGCTGCACGCGACAGATGAGGCCAAACGGGGAATTATGGTCAATGTAGCCAGCAGTGCCAGTGTCGCTGTCAAAATTGCCATTGTGCGGGACGAGCGTTGGGTTGCTGTTGCACTATTCGGGGAATCGGCGATTCATCCTTTGACTAACCACGAACGGGCTGGCCTGGGGATTATGCATTTAGGTGTGTAAGTAACTTAATATCAGAGTGAATGAGGGACAGAGTGGAATAACATTCCATCTGTCCTTTTTATGTTTTAAACCCTCTATACCACGGCAAACTATCGATAAAGGAGTGATTTATTGTGAAAGCACTGGAAGGAATACGAGTACTGGACTTAAGCCGGGTTTTGGCAGGTCCATACTGCACAATGATGCTGGCAGATTTCGGAGCAGATATTATAAAAATTGAACCACCTAATGTTGGTGATGACTCACGGGCCTTTGGACCTTTTATTGGCAAAGAAAGTGCCTATTTTATGAGTCTCAACAGAAATAAACGCTCAATTATCCTAAACTTTAAACGCCAGGCCGAGTGTGATCTGTTTAAAGAGCTTGTAAAACATGCTGATGTGGTTGTGGAGAACTACCGGCCTGGAACAATGGAGAAATTCGGTCTTGGTTACGAGGTATTAAAGCAGATTAATCCTAAACTGATCTATGCTGCGTGCTCCGGTTTCGGCCATACCGGGCCTTATCGGGATAAGCCCGCTTATGATATTATTGTACAAGCCATGGGGGGCATTATGAGCATTACCGGTGCTGAGAATGGGGAACCCACTCGCATTGGCGCCTCGGTAGGTGATGTTATTGCCGGCATGTTTACCGCATATGGTGTTATGCTTGCCATGTATCACCGGGAACGTACCGGTGAAGGACAAAAAGTTGATGTAGGTATGTTAGATTGTCAGTTGGCGATACTGGAAAATGCGATAGCACGTTATGTAACATCAGGCGTAGTACCTGGCCCGTTAGGCAACCGGCATCCCTCTATTACGCCTTTCTCCTCCTTTACCGCCGCCGATGGTTTTATTATCGTCGGTGCTGGCAATGACCGCCTCTGGGAACGCCTGTGTAACATTTTAGGCCGCCCGGATTTGATAAAAGATGCACGCTTTGACAATAACAGTAATCGTACCAATAATGCGAAAGAATTGGGCGAGATCCTGAATGAAATTTTTAAGGATAAGACAATTAATGAATGGCTGGGGATTCTCGAGGAGGCAGGGTTGCCTTGTGCCCCCATTAACACAATTGATAAGATTGTTAATGATCCTCATATCAAGGCCAGAGAAATGATTGTGGAGGTCGAGCATCCGATAGCCGGAAAACTAAAAATGCCCGGTGTCCCTGTAAAAATGTCGGCAACTCCTGGCGCTGTTGAAACCCATGCCCCGCTTCTGGGACAGCATACCGGTGAAATATTACAGGAAATTTTGGGCTGGGATCAAGAAAAAGTCAACGCATTTTTTAAAAGTGAAGACCGCTAATTGATAGGATAACCCCACTGATTTTTGTGGGGTTATTTTTATTAGCAGAACAATAAAAATATTTGAATTGTACCACTTGCCAAAATAGTTTGAGTATGTTATTATCTAAGTAAGCACCATCCTTATAGCGCCGTAGATTCAAGCCCAGTGCAGTAGGTAGGAAACTTCCCGTTTTCCGTTTGTTGCAAATTGGTTAGTTAATCTGGCAGGATAGTGTATTTCGTTTATCAAAAAAAGCTAGTCTAAATCGCGTTTGATCCATCCAGTGTAAGTAAAGTGTAGGTGTAAGATCAATTATCTTGTTTCAAAAAGTAACTTGTGTAAGCTTGGTAAGCATCGTGTGCAGTGAATGCTATAGGGATGGGCGCTCCATGTAAGGAGGAAGGTTTAGGCCTTCCTCCTATTATGTTGTATGCTGTTGTTGGGCCAGCTAGTGTAAGGAGGATGATGACTATTGAATATATTTTTCTGGGATATTGATGGGACACTGATTAGGACATCCAAAGCGGGTTTGTTAGCCTTTTGCCAGGCAACAGAAGAGCTCTGGGATACATCAGTGGACTTTGCCAACATTACCGCAGCTGGCATGACAGATAATTTTATTGCCAGGCAGATTATCCGATCAGTATTTAAGCGTGAGGCCAAACCGGAAGAAATTGATTTGCTGTGTCGGCGTTACGAAGCATTTCTCCCGGCGCAGCTTACTGCTAAACAGGGATGGGTTTTGCCCGGGGTTCAGGATATTTTGTCCCGGCTTTACGGGCAGGATGATTGTAAACTGCTGTTGTTGACAGGCAATAGTTCACACGGGGCACAGGTAAAATTAAGACACTTCAAACTGGACGGATTTTTTGATTTCTCCTGTAGTGCTTTTGCCGGGCAGTGTGAGCTTAGGGTAGATATAGCCCGCAACGCGCTGGCCACTGTCTGCTCAAATTGGGGAGATGCCAATCAACATGCAATCTACGTCATTGGCGATACACCTCATGATATCGAATGTGGTAAAGCGATTGGGGCCTATACCATTGGTGTAGCTACCGGTACATACTCTGGCGAACAATTGCAAAGCTGCTCGCCATGGTGGACTATTGACACCTTGCCGGTGCCGGAGCAGTTTATAGAAAAGATAGCAGCCATAAGGCGTTAAGCCTTGTGACTGCTATCTTTTTTATAATATCAGGACCTTGCTCCCCTTGTTTTATAAGGATTTCCAGCCTCGCAAAACTTATAAATTCAATACCCGGCTTGAGCAAGAAGACGGTGATCCCGCAACCCCGGTAACCCCCCGGCCCTTTGCCGGAAAAAGCGTTCCGCAGGAGAAAAGCCGGGCGGTATTCCGTTAAGAAATCCGTACTGTTTGAGCGTAGCGAGTTTGCGGATTTTAGGAAGACCGTC
>JAQSXM010000424.1 GCA_029256645.1 Sporomusa sp.
GCGTGGCGCAGTGTAGTAGCTGCTGAGCTAATTGCAGCCTCATCCGGGATTGGGTATATGATTATGTATGCAAGGGAATTATCGCAGATTGATGTTGTATTGGTTGGGGTACTTTCCATTGGATTTACCGGAATTATTATTGATCAGTTGCTGAGATTGCTGGAGCAGCGTTTGCTGAGCTGGAATGTAAATATGCATGAATCATAGGAGGTGGGAGGCATGAGTATATCTGAGGCAGCGCCGCAAACGCTTTCCATTAATAATTTAAATAAAACATTTCATATCGCGGGAAAGCAGGTAGATGTTTTAAAAGATATTAACCTTACGGTAAAGCCGGGGGAGTTTATCAGTATTATTGGCCCCAGCGGCTGCGGCAAAAGTACACTACTCAGGCTTGTTGTCGGTCTGGAGCAGGGATTCACCGGCGAAATACGTCTGGGGGAGAACCTGATTGAAGGGCCGGGAGTTAACCGGGGCATGGTCTTCCAGGAATCCCGGCTGTATCCCTGGCTAACCGTCGAAGAGAATATCGCTTTTGGCTTGGGAACCGGGCACAGCACTGCGGAGAAAAAACGTATTGTCCAGGAGCATCTGGACCTGGTGGGCTTAGCCGGCTTCGTGAAAGCATATCCACACCAGTTATCAGGTGGTATGCAGCAGCGGGTGAGCATTGCCCGGGCATTGGTCAACCGCCCGCAGGTGTTGCTGTTGGATGAGCCGTTTGGTGCACTTGATGCCATGACCCGGATTAATATGCAGCAGGAGATTATCCGGATATGGGAAGCAGAGAAAACAACCATTCTGCTGGTCACCCATGATATTGATGAAGCCATCTTTCTGGGCGACAGGGTTGTGGTGATGTCTAAGCTGCCGGCGACAGCCAAGTCAATCATTCCAGTCGATTTGCCCCGGCCGCGTGACCGCAATAGTTTTGAGTTTGTAAAAATTCGTAAGGCGATCTACTCTGAATTTTTCTCAGATGTTGAAGTACCCTTTGCTTATAGCATCTAAGCAGTCACATACTTACTGATAAAGGGAGGTTAAGGCTCTATATCTACATACACTGAGGCTGCAGGTTTACGTTATAAAATTAAAGAAATAAGGAGTCGATAGTATGGGTAAGAAAAATCTAATTGTAGCTGTTCTAATGTTATTTGTAATTGGTATTTTTGCGGCTGGGTGCGCCGGCAAGGATACCAAGACGGCCGAAGTAGCAAAAAAGACGGAAAAACCCAAAGAGATTCACGTTGCTTACCAGAACTCCAGCATAATCATTCTGCTGGCTAAAGCCAAGGGCCTATATGAAGAAGAGTTTGCTAAAGACGGGGTCGATATAAAATATGATCTTTACCTGTCCGGGCCTCCCATGATTGAAGCCTTTGCCGGCGGACGGGCGGATTTTGCCCACACCGGTGATATGCCGCCGGTATCAGCCCGGGCTGCCGGTGTTGATATCAAGGTAATCAGCCGTGCCGGCTATACACCTGCCGGAAATGCGCTTTTGATTCGTCCGGATTCACCGGTTAAATCTGTTGCCGATTTGAAAGGTAAAAAGATAGCCGTGCAGGTTGGTTCGAGTGCTCACCATTTCCTGATTTTACTGCTGCAAAAGAACGGACTTAGTGCTAACGATGTTAATATTGTGAATCTGCCGGCAAGTGATCATCAGGCAGCTTTAGAAACCAAAAACGTTGATGCCATTGCCACCTGGGAACCCTGGTCGTCTGTTTTAGAGAATGCGAAAGCCGGCAAGATCCTGGAGGATTCATCCAGCGGGGTGAAACGGTATATTGGCGTATTCCTGGCCCGCAATGAGTTTGCTCAACAGTATCCGGACTATACCGAGCGTATCCTTAAAGCGAACGAAAAGGCCGCTGCATTTATGAAAACGAATCCCGATGAGGCCCTGGAGCTGATTGCCAAAGAGAGCAAGCTGCCTGTATCGGCGATTGCCAGAATTGTAAAAACCTCGGATTGGGATTCAAAGATTATTCCTGAAGATATTGCTGCTCTCCAGCAGGTAAAAGACTTCCTTAAGGAAACCAAGGTCCTCAAGAAAGATTTTGATATCAATGAATTATTTGATGACCGCTATTATAAAAAGCTTAAGCAATAAATAACAGTGGGTACCGGCAAGTGATTTCCTTGTCAGGGGATGAAAAAAATGTGTACTTTAGGGGCTATATACGGTAAATATTTGTTTAAAAACCGGGACATGGAGCCAGGAGCCGGTTTGGCTGAAGATTTGCTGTGTGGTCATGGCCGCTACCGGTATATCGGGGTGGCCGGCCACGCAAGTCCGCTGGAGCGTGGTTTAAACAGCGGCATCAACCAGGCCGGGGTAGCTGTTGCTATGACTTTCGCAGATTATACACCACTTACTGAGGTAATTAAAATCCGGACTCCGCGCGGCGTGCTTATTGAAGATATCCTGCGGAGTGCCGGTAACCTGGCAGACGCTTTGCGGATCGCCGGCGACTGCTTGCTAACTACACCGTTAGTAGGCGGGAATATTGTCATTATGACTCCTGACGGCGGTGCTGTGATTGAGCAGCTTTATCCTAACTATGCGGTTCAGCTTGTCACGCAGCCTATTACTGTGCGCACCAATCATTTTCTTAACCTGACGGTCCCGGGAAAGCTTGCGGTAAACGAAGAAAATAGCAAAATTCGTCTTGCCCGGTGTACACGGCTATTAGTGTCAGCCGCAGTACCGGAACAACCACTTACTGAGGGCTTTTCAGTTGAGAGAATAAGCCAGGTGCTGGCTAACCATGAAGAACCACATCCTATCTGCCGGCACGGCGGTGACGCACAGACCGTATCCACTGCCATCTATGATATTGAAAACCGGGCAATGCATTACGTTTATGGTAATCCATGCGATCATCCATTAGCCCACTATACCGTATAGGGGAGAGGACTATGAGTTTTGAATCCTTGGCTCATCTGATTAAATATCGGGCTTTACATGATTGTGAACGTCTTTTTGTATCATCGCCGGAACAGCAGACTGACTTAACCTACGGAGCGTTTTACCAGGCTGCCCGGAAATTCGCGCAGTACTTAGAGCAACAAGGCTTACAAAACGGTGCACGCGTAGCGGTGATATTGGATAACGGGGTGGATTGGGTACTGGCATTTTGGGGGATTCTTTTGGCGGGCGGGGTTGCCGTTCCGCTTAATCCCCGGTTCAAACCCTCGGAAAGTGG
>JAQSXM010000425.1 GCA_029256645.1 Sporomusa sp.
ACGATAAAGGTCGGAACTGAGGGGACCTATCCGCCGTTCACCTTCAAAAATGAAAAAGGTGAATTGGAAGGTTTTGATGTTGAGATCATCAATGAAGTGGCAAAGCGGCTAGGTGTCAAGGCTGAATTTGTACCTACCGAATGGAAAGCAATGTTTGCAGGTCTCGATTCGGAGCGATTTGATGTTATTGCGAATCAGGTAGGTATTAATGAAAAAAGACTGGAAAAATACGATTTCTCAGTTCCCTATACTGTTTCTGGTGCTCAAGTCATCGTAAATAAAGACACTACAGATATAAATAGTGTAGAAGAGATCAAGGGTCGTAAAGTTGGCGTAACGCAGGGAAGTAATTGGGAAGAACTTGCCAAGAAATCCGGGGCTAACGTTCAGTATTATAAAGGGGCAAACGAAATTTTTGCAGATCTGGGAGCTAAGCGTATCGAGGCAGCCTTGAATGACCGGCTGTTTGTCTCTGAGTATCTTCTGAAGAATCCTAATCAGAATCTTAAAGTGACAGGCAAAACCTTCAATGTAGAACAGTCGGGGCTTGCATTCCGTAAAGGGTCTCCCGAGCTTATCGAAGCGGTGAATAAGGCGCTTAAGGAAATACACGCAGATGGTACTTATCTAAAGATATCGAAAAAGTGGTTTGGGGAAGATGTTAGTAAGTAGAGAATGGGGTATTGTCATTGACTCCCTGCCTGTTTTAGGGCAGGGAGCCTTGGTTACTATTTATTTAAGTCTGGCAGCAATGGTAGGCGCAGTCTTGCTCGGGCTGTTAGTCGCATTAATGAGAATATCTAAGGTTAAGATATTCGAACAAACCGCCAGAGTTTATGTATCATTTTTCCGGGGGACGCCGCTGCTTGTTCAATTATTAATATTATATTTCGGGTTAACCTCTTTTCATATTGTGCTTGATCCCTTTGCTGCAGCACTTATTGGCCTGATTTTACATTTCGGGGCATATATCTCGGAAATTTTCCGGGCGACTATTCTGTCCATCAGCCGGGGGCAGTGGGAGGCCGCTCTGTCCCTTGGTATGACTAACTCACAAGTACTGGGAAGAATCGTTTTGCCCCAAGCTACCCGAATATCCATTCCACCGTTATGGAATTGCCTTATTGATATTTTAAAATCATCATCTTTATCCTCTGTCGTTACTGTACCGGAATTAACTCGCCAGGTAGAGGAGCAGAGCGCGGCCCAGTTTGTTTTTATGCCGTATTTTATTACCTTAGCGGTGTTTTACTGGGTAATGGTTGCTGCTATGGGGTGGGTTCAGGAATGGCTGGAGAGAAAGCTTGAGATACCGGGAGGCTCCGGATGATTGAGGTCATAGACTTATACAAGAATTTTGGCAGTACAAGCGTTTTGAAAAGTGTGAGCCTGAAGGTGCGGCAGGGGGAAGTCTGTGCTATTATCGGGCCTAGTGGATCAGGTAAAACCACGTTGCTGCGCTGCCTGAATTATTTAGAGGTTCCTGATGCCGGGCGAATCCGGGTAGGCGACTTTACCAGTGATGTGAACCACCTTTCCGGGAACAGCCATCTGATCCGGCAGCTGCGCCAGCGGACCGGTATGGTATTTCAGCAATTTAATCTTTTTCCGCATAGAACAGCGGTAGAGAATGTTATGGAAGGGTTGCTTACTGTCAAGAAGACTCCCCGGCAAAAAGCCCAAAGCCAGGGGATGTTCTGGTTGACGAAAATGGGGCTTGAGGATAAGGCGGCAGCGTATCCAGGACAACTTTCGGGCGGACAAAAACAGCGGGTAGCAATAGCCCGTGCGATGGCGATGGAGCCGGCGGTGCTCTTACTGGATGAGCCCACGTCGGCACTTGACCCGGAACTTGTCGGCGAAGTCCTGCTTGCTTTAAAAAAGCTGGCACAAGAAGGGGTAACAATGGTCGTAGTTACCCATGAAATGGGTTTTGCCCGGGAGGTAGCGAACAAGGTTGTGTTTATGGATGAAGGCATAATTGTGGAGGAGGGTCCACCACAACAAGTCTTTGAGTCAGGCAACCCTAGAATAAAAGCATTTACAGCTCAATTGCTGCGGTAATTAATTGGGGCTGTCTTAATAAAATTAAGACAGCCCATCATAGTTTCCAGTGAAAGACGCGGGGACGGTGGTTGTGTCTTGCGTGAAGCTACCGGAAATGGACAATCCATGGCTGGAAGAACTGCAAAAGCGTTGTTCTATCAAACTCTGGAAATAGGCTAGGAAAGTTTGATTTTGCAAAGTGCTGCCAAGGCCGCGGTGGTTGTTTGATAACCACTCTCGGGTTTGAGTAGTTTACCGATAAATTCGGAAAAATCATCTGAACAAACTGGTTTGCCTTGACTGTTTGTGTAAGCTAAGCGACTGTCCATCAGATCTACCGCAACCAGTCCGGCACCAAATAGATCACTGCTGGGGGAGCGATCTCGCCGGCGTACGATATAGCTGGCATTATGGTTTGAAGTTTTGTTGGTGGGCGGCTCCGGCAGGGTGAGATCCTGCGAATTATAGGGTCTAATGGCAAGGCCAAAGTCAATTAGGTAAAGTCTTTTATTGTGCAATATTAGATTTGACAGCCGTAAATCGCGATGGATTATTATTTGTTTGCCCTGATTTGGAGTATGGAGATAGATTAAGATTGCCAGCAATTGTTCGATAATATCCTTTATTTCGGCCTCCGTAAAGATCTTACCCTGAAGAATCTGTGTGCTTAGTGGCGTTCCAGGGATATATTCCTGGACCATAAAAAGCATATTGTTAAACTCAAATAAATCAATCAATCTGGGAATTCGAGAATCTCTTATTTCTTGGAGAATATCCTGCTCATGCAAGAATAGACGTAGTTGTTCGGATGTTGGTGGATGACAGTATTCCGGATAGCCATTCATGAATTTTAATGCATAACTGTTGCCATTCTTGCTTGCTTTGATGACGCTGCCGTAGCTGCCAACGCCAAGCGGTGCCTCGACGTAATAGTTATTTATTGGCGACAACGACTTTAGGAAAAAAAACGATCAAGAAATCCTTTTTTACGGCGATTATAATTTCCGGAAGAGTTGCTTCTGTCATAATAGCGTGGTTGCTGACTGTGTTGTGGTGGCGGGATTACTGGGGGCTGAACAGTAGGTGTGCTTTGTGGTGCTTTTAGATTAGTGCCGCAGAAGGGACAACTAACCCACTCAGTGTTAATTTCTTTG
>JAQSXM010000426.1 GCA_029256645.1 Sporomusa sp.
TTTCTTCTGGTTGTCTATTCTTTTGCTTTCTTATTAAATTTTGATACCATTTGCTCTTTATATTTCGGATTGACGCCGCCGTACTATATAATTCTTCAAGAAGCTGCTCTTGTGGGACAATAGCATCATAAAATGAGCGCGGCTTATTCACTAAGCTATTTTGATAGTTGACACCTATTGGATCTAGCGTAGTTGTATCTCTTAGATAGCCATTTTCAAAAAAGATGGTCTTCTTGCCAAGTTTTCTTGCTACCCTTGCGGCAGAGGCCAATGGTAGATTTATGCCGTTCCATACACATACAAGGTCAATATTGACACGGCACATGTATTCATAAAAATGAAGAGTGGCAAAATATGCCCGGCTTTCCAAAACCGGTTGCGAATGCATCCAGCCGCGAAAACCAGTAAACTTACGGGACTTTCCCTTTACCAGTAAAAAGCGAATTACGTCTGCTAATTCTTCCTCAGTAAAAGCAACAGGCTCTGGCAGTTCCGGTTTTATCAGGGCACCAGAAAAATCAGACAAGCCATAATAGATATGGTGAACATCATATCTACCATTTAGATTAACGCCTAGCTGGCGGAAATATTGTCTTTGATGCCGATTCAAAGCTACAAACAGGATTGATGGTTTATCTTTGTTGCTCAAGCTGTCATCTCCTGTAAATAATTACAAATGTTTGGCTATTAACTCCTGTGTATATTATACATCTTAGCTTAGCAAGTACATCCACCTTCAAAAGTTTCCTTTTGAAGGTGGATGTACTTAGAGCATTAAATTACCTACAGGATCAGTAAGAATTAATCTTCAATAAGGCAAGCCTCAGATGATAACTTTACGTATAGTATTAGCTTACTTTCTTAGAATAACTCGTGACAGGTTATTTATGCAGTTTATGTTGTTGCTATGATCCAGTGATTCACTTGCTTCAGCCCTAACAATTTCCCATATTGCAATCAATGCTTTTACCTTCTATCAGACTTTCACCCTATATATAACAGCACCTTGTGTCAGACAAATCTGGCCCCATAGAACTTCAACAAAACTGGCCCTTTCCAACTACCGAACCACGGTGTTTAATAAAAGCATAGTTTACAGAGCACGAGTTATGGAGGGATTGATCTGGAGAGTAATTATCGTATTGCCTATGACAAAGGCTGGCAGGATCTTGAGCCAAAAGTGCCTGAAGAGGTCGCAGCCAGTATGGATGTAGAATATCTGAGTGATAAGCAGCAATTTATCGTACCCTATCTAAATGAAAATTTTATTGTCGACTGTGTCAATAAGACCATTACAAAAGAAAAAGACGGCTCTGTGCCCAAAATTGGAGCAGCCATCTTAATCCTTCACTACCTGACATTCTTTCAAACCAGAGAAGAAGTCGCCAATAAATGGGTCAGTCTAAAAGAGATACCCAATGGCGGGATGCTCTTTTATCCGGCGTTCCACAAAGAAGCCATTGGCGGTTTGATTAAAGCCTTCGGCAAGCAGGCCTCACTCCTTTTGGAATGTGCCAAACCGCTTGGTGGTCAACCTGCCAGTTTTGGCGATGCTTCTGCTATTTTTAATGTCTTCCCCAAGATCCCACTCTGCGTAATTGTCTGGGAGGGAGACGAAGAAATCGCAGCAAATGCCACTGTTTTATTTGACCCCTCAATTGCACACTTTTTGCACATCGAAAGCGTTATCGGCGCCGGGGGCTATCTCGCGAATAAGCTGGTTAAGCTAGCCTCACCGGAGCATTGCCAGGGGCATGACATTTGGTAACACTCACGCTTTCTGAACAAAGCCTGTGGTATAAAAATCACAGGCTTTTTTAGTTTACAATTACAGAATAGTCACATTATATATTCCGCATTGCCACCACACCACCCGCCTGCAAAACTTTAACGCGTTGTATATAGTCAAAGCTGCTATAATTATTTTTATGTTATACTTATAACAGATTATTTAACTGATCGAGGCAGTTCCCTGCAGGAGGTTTCTGATGTTTTTACTTAATGTTAAAAGTAAAATCCCCTTGTACCGTCAACTTTATCAGCAGCTGCGGTCTAAAATTCTTAATGGCGAACTCAGTTCGCAAACCAAGCTCCCCTCAAACCGCAAACTGTGTACAGATCTCGGTATCAGCAGAAATACTGTTGATATAGCCTACCAGCAACTTTTATCTGAGGGTTATATCTTTGCCAAACCTCGCAGCGGGTATTATGTCGAAACAATCCATAATACTCTTTTACCAACACTCACGGAACCGCCCCTGCCGGAACCGCCTGCCAAACCACTCACAGAAAAGATTAAGTACAACTTTCAATATGGTAAACTTAGCCCCCAGAGCTTTCCATTTTCCCAGTGGCAGCGCTTAACCAACGAGTGTCTGCGCAAACACAAAGAGCAACTGTTAAACTATGGCTCTTTTATGGGAGAACTGGGATTGCGGCAAGAGATTCTTAAATATCTGCGTGATTACCGCGATGTCAAATGTGGTGTTGACCAGATTCTGATTGCCTCAGGAACAGAACACTGCCTGAGTCTTGCCGGTCAACTGTTAAAAGCGTTTACTACTACCATTGCCATCGAAGACCCAGGCTTTGCGGCAGCCCACTTCGCCTTCAAGAGCCAAGGCTTTCAGGTATACCCAGTCCCGTTAAACCACCATGGCTTAAGTGTAAAAGCACTGCGCACCTCAATGGCCAAAGCGGTATATGTAACACCCTCACACCAGTTTCCCACCGGGCGCATCATGTCGATAACGCGGCGGCTGCACCTTGTGGAGTGGGCTTATGAACAGGATGCTTTTATTATCGAAGATGATTATAGTTGTCATCTCCGCTATGATGTAAAACCAATACCGGCGCTGCAGGGTTTAGCCCCCGATAAGGTAATCTATATTGGCAGCTTTTCAAAAATGCTGTTACCCTCCCTGCGGGTAGCTTATATGGTCCTCCCAAAAGATTTAGCACAGCAGCTGCAGCAGACAGCAGACAATCTTGTCTGTTCAGTGCCGTTCCTGATTCAAAAACCACTGGAATTATTCATGCGCGAAGGTCATTTTGAGAGTCATCTGCGAAAAATGCTGCGCCATTTGAAGAAAAAACATGATACCATGATCCAGGCACTGCAGGAGAATTTCGGTGATATGATTGCGATTTCCGGAATAAATGCCGGCCTGCATCTGGTGCTGCAAATAAAATGGCCGG
>JAQSXM010000034.1 GCA_029256645.1 Sporomusa sp.
TAAAATGTCAGTATGAAATAATCACACCACAACAGGAGGGAACTAGCCATGAAAGAGTACAAGAGCGACAAGTTAAGAAATGTTGGAATTGTTGCCCACGGAGGAGCCGGCAAGACATCCTTGACAGAAGCCATGTTATTTAATTCTGGCGCGGTGAACCGTTTAGGGCGTGTTGATGATGGTTCGGCAACAACTGACTTTGAAGCGGAAGAGATTAAGCGCAAGGTCACCATTAGTACGGCTTTGGCACCTTGTGAATGGTACGATCATAAAATTAATATTGTTGATACTCCTGGTTATGCTGATTTCGTAGCCGAGGTAAAGGGTGCTCTGCGGGCCGTCGACAGTGCACTTATTGTGCTATGCGCCGCCTCCGGGGTGGAGGTTGAAACCGAAAAGGTATGGAATTATGCAGCTGAATTGGGCTTGCCCCGTATAGGATTTATTAATAAAATGGACCGGGAAAACGCCGACTTTTATAGTGTTGTCGAAAGTATGAAGGAAAAATTCGGCAATGGCGTTGTCCCGGTTCAATTACCAATTGGCGCTGAAAATAGCTTTAAGGGTATCGTCGATGTGCTTAAAATGAAAGCCTATTTACCCCAGAAAAATGGGAAAGAATACACTGAGGCTGATATTCCCGCCGATATGCTGGATAAGTGTGAAGAAGCCCGGATGGTGCTTATCGAAGCAGCAGCCGAAGGCAATGATGAACTCTTGACCAAATATCTCGAAGGGGAAGAGCTAACTAATGAAGAAGTGCGTATCGGTTTACTGTCTGCTATTGCTCAAGCTAAAGTGTTTCCTGTACTCTGCGGCTCGGCCCTCAAAAACATTGGCATTTCGCAGGTGTTGGATTCTCTGATCAACTATCTGCCCGCTCCTGGAACCAACCCGATAATTGGTTACCATCCTGTGACCAAAGACCCTATAGAAAGAAATGCTGCCGGTCCTTTCTCGGCAATGGTGTTTAAGACTACAGCAGATCCCTTTGTTGGCCGCCTCAGTTATATTCGACTCTACTCAGGCAGCATAAAGCCTGATAGCACATTATATAACGCAACCAGAGATAAGTCTGAGCGTATCGGTACAATCTTTACGTTACGCGGTAAACAACAAGATCCCATCACTGTGGTGCATGCCGGCGATATCGTTGTAGTAGCCAAACTACAGGAAACAGGTACTGGTGATTCACTTTGCGATAAAGATAAACCGATTGCGTTTGAACCAGTTTCATACCCGAAACCGATGTTTGTCAGAACCCTTGAAGCAAAGAACAAAGGCGATGAGGATAAGATTGGTCAGGCCTTAGCCCGACTCATGGATGAAGATCCCACCTTTAAAGTCCGTAAAGATGCAGAGACTCATCAATTACTCATCTCGGGTATGGGCGAACTGCATTTGGATATTATGGCCGAGCGTATGAAACGCAAGTTTGGTGTCGAAACCCTGCTTTCTAACCCTAAGGTTCCCTACCGTGAGACCATCCGCGGCTCAGCCAAAGTTGAAGGCAAACACAAGAAACAGAGTGGCGGCCATGGTCAATATGGTCATGTTTGGCTACAGCTTGATCCACTGGCGCCAGGTGCCGAATTCGAGTTTGTTGACTCCATCTTTGGCGGTTCCGTCCCCCGTCAATATATACCAGCTGTTGAGAAAGGGGTCAGAGATGCGTTGGCCGGTGGACTGCTTGCTGGTTATCCCATGGTTGATGTCAAAGTTACTCTGACTGACGGTTCATATCATACAGTCGACTCCTCAGAAATGGCTTTTAAAATTGCCAGCAGCATGGCGCTGCGCAAAGGTGTGCTGCAGGCCAAACCAGTACTCCTTGAGCCAATCTATTCAGTAGAGGTCCTTGTTCCTGAATCTTATATGGGTGATGTTATCGGTGACTTGAATACCAAGCGTGGCCGTATCCAAGGCATGGAACCGATCGGCGGCGGCATAGGCCGGGTTAAAGCCCAGGTACCCCTGGCAGAAATGTTCCGCTACAGCATTGACCTTCGCTCCATTACTCAAGGCCGCGGTTCATTTGACATGAATTTTTCTCACTATGAAGACGTGCCATCACGTATTGCTGAGTCAATTATTGCCGGTGCCAAGAAAGATAAAATAGAAGAAGCATAGAAGAAACGGGTAAAAAGCCTTGCTTGCTCTGTTCATTGGGCAGAGTAGCAGGGCTTTATTTTCTATGTTTTCTTTTCGGCATGACTATTTTTTTATAAATTCTTTTACCGCTTGCATATAATTGGAGTAGAATAGGAGTATTAATATAATAAAAATAGTAGTTACCCGGAGGTTCTGCAATGAACGATTTTATAGTAAAACACAGCACAAACGGCGTCTGGTACGGAGAATTCCCCGGCTTATCCGCAAGAGGCATTAAGCATGGTGTATCAACGCGATTAGGCGGACAAAGTATTGCGCCTTTTACCAGTCTCAATTTGGGACTGCACATCGGCGATGATGCCGAAGCTACCTGGCACAATAGGCAAGCTTTCTGCCATGCTCTTGGATTGCCTGCAGAAAAAGCGGTTACCGCCGAGCAAGTACATGGCGACGTGGTGCAACAAGTAACTTTACAAGATGCCGGGCGCGGTGCCCAACATTATCATGAATCAATTAAAGGAACAGATGCTCTTATCACCAACATACCGGGCTTACCGCTCATGCTGTTTTTTGCCGACTGTGTTCCTGTGCTAATTTTCGACCCTATACACAATGCAATTGGTATTAGTCATGCTGGCTGGAAAGGTACTGTTGCTAAAATCGGGCAAAAAACTGTGCTTGCCATGCAACAGCAATATAACACCAACCCAGCTGACTGCCTGGTAGGGATTGGCCCATCCATCGGCCCTTGTTGCTATGAAGTAGATGAGTTTGTCTTAAATAAATTGCAGGCAGGCTTTAATAACTGGGAAGAATTAGTAACACCGAGCGGTAACCGCTGGAATCTTAACTTATGGGAAGCCAATCGCCAGCAGCTTAAAGAAATTGGGATTATAGATGACAACATAAGTGTAAGCGGCATATGCACTGCCTGTAACACGCAAATATTTTATTCTCACCGCGCTGAAGCTGGCTGTACAGGCCGCATCGGTGCAATTATTTCTTTATAAATAATTGTGTAACTATAAGGTATAAATGCAGAACATCTTTGTGCTTGAATTTATTGCAATAGCCCGTTATAATAAAATAAACGTCAAATATCTGACACAGCAAAGACGCTGCTGTCTCCTTACCAGGAGGCACTGCGTCTTTTTAACTACCAGGAGGTGGACTACGTGCAATTATTACGTATAAAAGATATTGTTATAAACAGACTTATTCAAGTGGATCCCCTGATACCAATTGCTGAGGTTGCCACTCATATTGGGGGTGATAATAAGGCTGCCGTTATCGTTTGGAGTAATAATAAATTAGGTTACATTACGACCAAACAATTGCAAAATACTGGAGTTTATGCACAGGATATTGCCTTGTTTGATATTGTCTTCAAACCACTCACCCTGTTATCACTATCGCTTGACAGTTCGCCTGCCGAACTTTTAACACAGGCTATACTTTTTGAAGCAGAAGGTAAAATGGTAGCACTCAGTACTCCTGAACTAGTATTTGGCGCATTGCTTAACAGATATTATTTGCAGCAAACACAAATGGCCGCTGTCCTGGACACGGTTGGTGAAGCGGTGTGTGTAATTAACGAAGCCAATCAGGTTGTTATCTGGAATAAGCGGGCCGAAAAACTCTATGGTATTATAGCTGAAGAAATATTAGGCAACTGTATAGATAGTTTTTTTACAAATCTATTAGTGAAACAAGTAGCGGCCGAGCAACTTACTGTTAAAGATCAATATCATAAACCCTGTTCCAATACGCATGTGCTAATTAATGCCGCTCCCATCCTGTTAGCTGGCAAGGTTGTTGGCGGAGTATGCGCGGAGCGTGATATTACGGAGGTTGTAAACCTCAATCAGGAACTTTCACGAACCAGCCGCAAGGTACAGTCACTAGAAAATGAGATTGATAAAATCAACACAGGCACCGACGCTTTTGCCAGTGTCAGCGGTCATAGCACCGGTATACTGGCAGCCGTCGGTATGGCCCGACGGGTGGCGGCCACCAATGTACCCTTGTTACTCCGCGGTGAAAGCGGCACAGGCAAAGAGGTATTTGCCCGAGCAGTCCACATTGCCAGTGGACGAAAAGGCAGGTTCATTGAGATTAACTGTGGTGCCATTCCAGCTAGCCTGTTTGAGAGTGAGCTGTTTGGATACCATTCAGGCGCCTTCACTGGCGCTGATAAAAAAGGGAAAGCCGGCTTAATTGAGCTTGCTGACGGCGGAACGCTTTTTCTTGACGAAATTGGGGAAATGCCAAAGGAAATGCAGGTAAAACTACTTAGGGTATTACAGGAAAAAAAGTTTTACCGGGTGGGCGGTGATAAACCTGTCCAAGTGGATGTTCGAATCATTTCGGCGACACACCGTGATCTGGAAGATATGATTGGCAGCGGCGATTTCCGGGATGACTTGTATTATCGACTCAACGTAGTCTCATTACAATTGCCACCTTTACGTTCCAGAAGGGAAGATATCCCGGAATTAGTCTACCGGGGGCTTAAACATTTTAGCGCCCTCCACAATCCGGATGCAACAATTAATAAGGTAGACCCGGCTCTTATGGCCGCTTTTTTAGAATATGACTGGCCAGGCAATGTTCGCGAACTGAATAATATTTTAGAACGCCTGGTTATTCTTGCTGACAGCGATACCCTAACAACAGGCAGTCTGCCAACTAATTTCAAGGCAGGTTATCATCACGGTAAAACAGCTGCTACCGGGGTGACAACAATCCCGGAACTGATAACATTAGAACGGTCTTTAATTGAGCAGACCCTTAAAGAGGCTAACTTCAACAAAGCAATAGCCGCAAAAAAACTGGGGATCCCCCGCAGTACTCTCTATTATAAAATGCGGCAATTTAATCTCGCTTTAGATAGTGTCAGTAACTTGACATCAATATCTAAAAACTGACTCTTATTTAAACGCAGAAATCCCTCTTCAATATATTTTATAATATAAATTAATAGCCACACAATCCTGGATTGCCGCGTCGGCTATACTCGCAATGACAGTACGCTAACATTGCAAGTTCTGATAAAGCAATCTTTTTTGTTATTATTCAACCGCTGGCATGTTTCTTGCGTTAGAGTAAATAACAAGGAGGTGTAGTCTATGCGTATCATCAATCATCCAATTTTAACATTTCCAGAAAAAAACAAGGTTCATTTTAATTTCAATGGACAGCAGCTTGAAGGCTATACCGGTGAGCCCATTGCAGCTGCACTGCATGCCGCTGGCATCACAGTACTCAGACACAGTCATGAGCTCAACCGGGCGCGGGGGATATTCTGCGCAATTGGCAACTGTTCGTCATGTTTAATGGTCGTCAATGGCATGCCTAATGTACGGGTATGTGTTGAACCTCTTCAGGAGGGGATGACTGTCGAAACTCAAATAGGAAGAGGTAAACTGCCATGAATATAGATATTGCCATTATCGGCGCCGGTCCTGCCGGACTCATGGCAGCCATTCATGCCGGGAACTCAGGTGCCCGCGTGTTATTGATTGAGCGTGCCGAATACTATGGCGGCCAGCTTATTAAACAAACCCACAAATTTTTCGGCTCAAAAAGTGAGTATGCCGGCGAACGAGGCATTGACATAGCCGCATTACTAATCAACCAGGCACTGGAGATTGACAATATAACTGTTTGGAATAATGCCACCGTACTGGGTTACTATCAGGAAGACGGCATATTAACTGTTAAACATCATGATAGCTTTATCACTATTACCGCGAAGAAAATTATCGTTGCTGCGGGGGCATCAGAAAAGACATTAGCATTTCCAGGCAACGACCTGCCAGGCGTTTATGGTGCCGGAGCCGTGCAGACACTGATGAATGTTTATGGTGTTATGCCAGGCAATCGCCTATTGATGGTTGGTGCAGGTAATATTGGTTTGATAGTTGCTTATCAGCTGCTGCAGGCAGGTGTTGAGGTTGCCGGAATTATCGAAGCAGCCCCTAAGATCGGTGGTTATTTAGTCCATGCTGCCAAAATACGGCGAGCAGGCATCCCTATCTACACAAATCACACAGTTAAAGCGGCTTATGGCTCACCGGCACTTACTGGGGCTACCATCTGCCGGTTAGATACTAACTGGCAACAAATACCTGGGACAGATCTAGACATCCAGGCTGACGGCCTATGTCTGGCTGTTGGTCTAACACCGCTGACTGAATTGTTGTGGCAGGCAGGCTGTAAAATGGCCTATGTACCGGAATTAGGCGGCTACGTGCCTTTCCGCAATTCCAGTCTTTTGACTACTCATCCTGATATTTATGTGGCTGGTGATGTCGCCGGGGTTGAAGAGGCCTCTGCCGCCATGGTTGAAGGCAAATTGGCCGGTTTGGCGGCAGCCGCCAGTTTGGGACATACAGCGGCCGTCAAGTCGACAGATTATGAAGAAGCTAAAAACCAATTGGCGGCCCTCAGAGCCGGCAATGTTAGTGCTAAAATCCGCTCAGGCCTTGCCAAAGTAACCATAAATGACCATAGTGAAACTTTATGCGAGGTGATAAGCAATGCTTGAACAGACAGGAGTACCCACACCCGCTGATATCAACAGCGTACTACCGGCGCCAGAGAGACTCAGCCACGGCCCGGTAGCTGTATTTGAGTGTTTTCAAAACATTCCCTGCAACCCATGTGTCGAGGCCTGTCCGCGAGGTGCCATATCAATCGGCTCAGATATTAATGAACGCCCTGTACTTGATGAAAGCAAGTGCAACGGCTGCGGTATCTGCCTTGCGCATTGCCCGGGTCTATCTATCTTTGTTGTGGACTGTTCTTCCAATACAGATGAGGCTTTGGTTAAACTGCCGTATGAATATTTGCCCCTGCCGGTTGCCGGTCAGATGGTAAACGCCTTAAACCGAAATGGCGAAAAAGTTGCACTCTCTCAGGTAAAAAGAGTACAGCAAAATACTAATAAAACAACTGTGGTGTGGGTAACTGTCCCCAAAACACTGGCTATGGACATACGGGGCATTGCCATACAGAAGGAGGCTAATCCATGACTGAACCGGTCATTATCTGTCGCTGCGAAGACATTACACTCGAAGACATCCAAAAGCTCATCAAGCAGGGGAAACATAATTTGGAAGAACTAAAACGCGAATGCAGATGCGGCATGGGCCCCTGCCAGGGCCGCACTTGTACACCTTTAATAGCGCAAGAACTGGCCAAAGCTTTAAAAGTCAATACCGGCGACGTTGTCCTGCCAACTTTCCGGCCACCGACAGCACCAATCACCTTAGGTTCGCTAGCTGCCGGAGGTGATAAGCATGATTAAACAGGCTGATGTCGTGGTTATCGGCGGCGGTGTTGTCGGCTGTTCTATTGCTTACAACTTGGCAAAAGCCGGCGCCGGACAAGTTGCCGTAATTGAGCGCAGCTATCTTGCCAGCGGTGCAACAGGCCGGTGCGGCGCGGGTGTCCGGATGCAGTGGGGCACGGAAACCAACTGCCTGCTGTCCCGTGAGAGTGTCAAAATGCTGGAAAACTTGCCTGAACTATTAGCGGTCGATGGTGACATTGAATTTAAACAAGGCGGCTATCTCCTGCTCGCTTATACTGAAAAAATGGTCGAACAGTTTAAGAAAAATCTCAAGCTGCAAAATTCACTCGATATTCCAGCCCGCTGGACAACACCGGCAGAGGCAAAAGAAATTGTACCTCACTTAAATACCGAAGCGCTCCTTGGAGCTACTTTCTGCCCTAAAGACGGCCATGCCAACCCGTTTAAGGTAACTAGCCTGTACGCCAAAGCCGCCGCCCGTTTAGGTGTTAAGTTTTATACCTATTCTGAGGTCACAGGTTTAACCGTCGAAGCAGGAAAAGTAACAACTGTTCACACGGACAAGGGCAATATTGCTACTAACACAGTTATTAATGCCGCAGGTGGTTATGCTAAAATGGTTGGCCGTATGGCAGGTATTGAGTTGCCCATTTTTCCGGAGCGGCATGAAATACTTGTCACTGAACCGGTGGAACCCATGCAAACCCCGATGGTTATGTGTTTTTACCATAATCTATATTGTCAACAAACCCCTCATGGCAGCTTTATCATGGGTATTGGCCATCCCGACGAGCCTGAGACCTTTAACACTACATCAAGCTGGCAGTTTCTGACTGAGATGGCTAAGCGAATTACCAAAGTATTACCACCGCTTGCTCAGCTAAATGTCATCAGGCAATGGGCAGGTCTCTATGATATGTGTCCGGACCGGACACCAATTCTCGGGCAGGATGCACATATTCAGGGCTTATACACAGCTGCTGGTTTTAGCGGGCACGGTTTTATGATCGCTCCAATGGTTGGTAAACTTATGGCCCAGACGGTTCTCGGATTATCTACTGATATTCCTATAGGCATGTTTAGTGCAGAAAGATTTGCTCGCGGTGAACTATATATTGAACCATCTGTCGTCTGATTATCTAACCTATCGGAGGTAGACGCCCTTAAGTTCCATGCCGGCAACCTGTACCTCAACCGAAAATGCACGGTGCTTATTAGCATTCATCCTTTTGGTGGCTTTAATATGTCAGGCACTTACTCTAAAGCTGGTGGTGCCGACTATCTACTGCTTTTTATGCAGGCAAAATCCGTAGCGGAAAAACTGTAAATAGTTCTGTATTAAATAAAAATACCTCTTGCAAAATTCAGTAAACCGTAATACAATGTATAATCATAAGAAACAAAAGTATAATTAAATTTTCGATACAATAAGCAAAGTTGCTTTTTGGAGGTAGACATTTCTTTGTTAATCTCTCCAAAAAGCTATTTTTTTAACCCAAATTGACTTTTAACAATTGAATTCTTTTGTGGAGGTGATATGTTAAATAAATTTCGGGGTATTTATAATTTGCGAAAATAGGGGAGGATACTATGAGTAAAATCGGAGTAAAAATGGCGAGTTTAGTAACAATGCTGGTAATGTTAGCAGTGCTAGTCACAGGTTGTGGTGATACCGCCAGCAAAGACATCAAAATCGGTGTAGTTTATGAGCTTACCGGCAATACTGCATCCTTTGGGACAGCTGCGGCTAACGGCGCAAAAATGGCATTTAAAGAAATCAATGCCAAGGGTGGCGTTCTCGGCAAGCAAATTCAACCGATAATAGCCGATAATAAAGGTGAACCTTCCGAATCCTCCAATGCGATGACCAAAGTTATCACCCAGGATAAAGTTGTTGCCGTAACCGGTTTTACAACCAGTTCTAATGGCATCGCTGGCTCGACTGTAGCTGAAGCCAATAAAATTCCATTTGTGGCTGCTGCTACTACCAACCCCAAGGTTACTCTGGATGAAAAAACCGGCAAAGCCAAAGACTACACCTTTCGCGTTTGCTTCATTGATCCCTTCCAAGGTACTGTTGGCGCCAACTTTGCTCTAAACAGCCTCAAGGCTAAAAAAGCAGCTATTATGATTGACAATTCCAGTGACTATAGCAAAGGTTTAGCGCAATTCTATAAAGAAGCCTTCACAAAAGGCGGCGGCCAGATCATCTCTGAAGAGGCTTACTTACAAAAAGATCAGGACTTCAAAACAATCCTGACCAAGATTAAAGCAACTAACCCCGACATTCTTTATGTACCTGGCTACTATGAAGAAGTTGGCAAAATCGTTAAACAAGCACGTGAAATGGGTATCACTGTCCCTGTAGTCGGTGGTGACGGCTGGGATTCCCCGAAACTTACTGAAATCGGCGGACCTCAAGCCCTTAACAATACTTATTTCACAAACCATTATTCAGTAGAAGATACCAGTCCACTGTCCAAAGCATTTGTTGACAATTATAAAAAAGAATTCGGTCAAATGCCTGATGCCATGGCAGTACTTGGTTATGATGCTGCGTACGTGTTGGTTGATGCCATCAAACGCGCCAATAGTACCGAGTCAGCCAAAATTCGTGAAGCACTGGCAGCAACTAAAGATTATAAAGGTGCCGCAGGCGACTTAACTTTAAACAGTAACCATGACGCCATAAAAGGCGCGGTTATCATCGAAATGAAAGATGGCAAGCAAGTCTACAAAGAAACTGTAAAACCGTAATAAAAATTGATTTAAGTATCCAAACGCCATCTGGTTAATCAGATGGCGTTTTTTTTGTTTTTAATAGTAAAAGATAGAATAAATATGATCATTTTTAAAGGAAAATTTTGTTTCTGGGCGAATAAACTATTACGATGGAGGGTTTAACAATGTCTATAGCGCAAAATATTGCTGAAATACAAAAAAGAATAGATATACACAAGGTAAAACTGGTGGCAGTCACTAAGAACCACAGCTCTTTAGCCATACTAGAAGCGTTGAACGCAGGGATAACCGCTGTGGGGGAAAACCGGGTTCAGGAAATGCTGACTAAACATCCTGAAATACAGGCTGCAGGCAGATTGGCTGAGTGGCATCTTATCGGGCATTTGCAATCAAATAAGGTGCGTCAGGCAGTACCGCTGGCTGATCTTATTCATTCAGTAGATAGTGATCGCTTGGCCATCGAAATCGACAAAACAGCAGGGAAACTTGGTAAACACCAGAATGTGCTGCTTCAGGTTAATATTGCTGATGAAGAAAGCAAATTTGGCGTCGAACCTGGACATGCCCTGGCGCTGGCTAATTTGATTAGTCAACTTGAGCATGTCAGGCTATGCGGTCTCATGACGATTGCGCCGTTTAGCGAGAACCCCGAAACAGTACGACCGGTATTTAATGAGATGTTTCAATTATACAACGAATTAAAATTACTGAAATTAGCCAATACTGAAATCAAATGGTTATCAATGGGAATGACAAATGACTATATGGTGGCTATCGAAGAGGGCGCAAATTTAGTGCGTATTGGTACTGGAATATTTGGCTCGCGTCAATATTAGGGAGGAGAGGGAAGTTATGAAGTTCATGGAGAAAGTGTGGGGTAGTCTCGGTCTGTTTGAAGCCCCAGATCAAGAAGAAGAACGTCCAAAACTGGAAGAAACTGAGTCAAAGGTAAAACAAAAGAACAGCAATGTAGTATCACTTCCTATGGCCCAAAATAACAGTCAGCAACAAAGCAAACAAGTCAAAGTCATGGTTGTTGAACCATTTTCTTTTGATGATGCTCAGCATGTTTCCGATTATCTAAAAAGCCGTAAACCGGTGGTTGTCAACCTTGAGAATACAGATCCTGACATTGCTAAACGCATGATTGACTTTATTAGTGGCACAACTTATGCTTTAAACGGCCAAATCCAAAAAGTCGGCAATCATATCTTCCTATGCGCCCCTAATAACGTGGACGTTGCCTACAGTCCGCGGGATGAGGGCAGCGACAAAACATTACTTCCTTGGGCAAATAAATAGTTTTATCATATCAGACGGAGGATTTATGCTAACAAATAAGCAGATAGGATTTATAGGCGGCGGCGCAATGGCCGAAGCACTTATACGAGGTATCTTACATGCCGGATTAGTGACTCCGTCACAAATCGTAGTAAGCGATGTTTCTACTGAACGTCTGAACTACCTGCGCGGCACCTTCGCCGTGTCGACGACAATTGACAGCCAGGAAATTGCCAAGCAGTCAGATATCCTTTTTTTAACAGTAAAGCCTCAGGTGATAAGTGGAGTGATTGAAAGCATTGCGCCGGTGGTTGCCAAAACAACGGTTGTGGTTTCAGTAGCTGCCGGAGTAACCATTGCTGCCTTCCAGGGTAAAATGCCGGGAGTACCGATTATCAGAGTTATGCCCAATACGCCTGTTGCGGTTGGTGAAGGTATGTCTGCTATGGCGCTGGGGAAGTACGCTACCAATGCCGTAAGTGAACCGGTAGCCGAGGTGTTTGCTTCAGTTGGTAAAGTGGTCACAGTTAACGAAGACGCAATGGATGCTGTAACCGGCCTTTCCGGCAGTGGTCCGGCCTATGCCTTTGTGCTGATTGATGCGCTTACGGACGCCGGGGTGAGAGTTGGTTTCTCCCGGCAGACAGCAGTACTGTTAGCCGCGCAAACACTCATGGGCGCAGCCAAAATGGTACTAGAAACAGGCGAACACCCAGCCAAATTGCGGGATATGGTTACTTCGCCAGGTGGTACAGCCATTACCGGTGTCCATGTATTAGAGCAGAATGGCATCCGTGCCGCGCTTATTGATGCTGTTGTAGCCGCCACTAATCGCTCACGCGAGATGGGGAGACGGTAGATGAACGAACGGGATAAAATTTTACGTTATTACCGGTCATCCGGTGATGCTGATTTAGCAGCTAAGATTCTTGACTTAGCAGAAGTAACGCTCAAAAACCGCAAGTATAAGGTCAGCGAATTCCTAGACCCCTATGGTCAAAGCATTGCTGAAACGATAGCTGCGCATTACGAGCGTCTGACTATGGAAACAAATGGCGGATACGCCGGTGCAGAGCGAATGAAAGCAGCCTTTGTTGATACCGAATTCCTTGATTATGCAGGGTCACTGGATTATCATATAGCGACTCTGGCTATTCACTGGGACAATCGTTATTGTCGGCCATCACACCGGGATGTGCTGGGAGCACTTATGGGCCTTGGGATTAAGCGCGAAATGCTAGGCGACATCATAATGGCTAGCGAACAGTGCTATGTCATGGCTGATGCAACTATGGCCACCTATATTATGCAAAACCTAACAGAGGTTGGACAGGCTGCAGTCTCTGTTTCACAGGCATCACTTGAAGATATTCCTGCCAAGGAGGAAAAAATCAAGGAAATCCGCTCAACAGTCGCCTCATTGCGCTTAGATGCAGTGGCTGCATCCGGTTTTGGTACCTCACGCACCCGAATGGCCGAGGATATTGCAGCCGCCAAGGTAAAAATAAACTGGCAGGAAGCCAAAAGCCCCTCCCAAGCCGTAAAGGTAGGCGATGTTATTTCCATGCGTGGTCGCGGCAGGGTTGAAGTCATTGAGGTCCCGGGTCAAACTAAGAAGGGCAGATATAGTATTTTGCTCAGAAGATTTATGTAATTAGAATAGGGGTGGGGAGTTATGCTTACACCGTTAGATATCCACAGTAAAGAGTTCAAACGCAGCTTTCGCGGGTATAACGAGGAAGAAGTAGATGAGTTTCTTGACAGGGTCATTAAGGACTATGAAACCCTGTACCGTGAAAACATTGATTTAAAAGAAACAATTGAACGTCTTAACAGCAAACTCGAACACTATCAGCATATGGAGAATACGCTCCATAGTACGCTGGTTATCGCGCAGGAAACCGCCGAAGAGGTTAAACTCAACGCCAAAAAAGAAACCGAGCTTATGATTAAAGAAGCTGAAATACGCGCCCAAAGACTGGTTGACGAAGGAATGTCTAAAGTACGGAAGATGACTGGCGAATATGAGGAGTTAAAAAAACAGTCACAGGTTTTTCGCACCCGGCTGCGTACCCTCCTGCAAGCTCAAATGGAAATGCTTAACAATGCTGAAGAAGATGAAAACTAGCCTTGCCTGATAAAAAGCTTGATATACTTGATATAAAAGAGCTCCCTGATGGTATCTCCTTCAAAGTACGTGTCCAGCCGCGGTCAAGTAAGAATGCAATTAGCGGTATAATCGGCGACAGTATTAAACTTAACCTTACATCACCGCCTGTTGACGGTGAAGCAAACGCTGCCTGCGTTGCTTTTGTTGCCAGCTTATTTAGGGTAGCCAAAACCTCAGTTGTGATCACGAGCGGCCAAAAAAGCCGCTCTAAAGTTGTTAAAGTGATTGGCCTTGATAAGAATATTTTTTTCAATGTATTAGCTGCCTATATTTGACTTTAATCGCCAATCATGTATAATATATGGGTACATGATAATATTTTTATCAGTAATGACGGAGACGCGCCCTGACGGCGGTTTACAGCGAACCAGGATACGGTGTAAGCCTGGTAACCAAAGCATGGCCTAATATCGCTCCCGAACTGCGAGCTGAACTTTTCAGTAAGCTATGCCGCCTGACGTCCGTTATAGCGTTACAAAGTGGCTATTTTGGCCAATAGGGTGGTACCACGGGAAACTTATCTCTCGTCCCTTTTCAGGGATGAGAGTTTTTTTATTTTATGGAGGTGCTAATTTTGGATTATAGCAAAACACTTAACCTGCCGCAGACAGAATTTCCTATGCGCGCCAATCTTCCTGAACGGGAGCCAAAAATGCTCGAATACTGGCGTGAACAGCAGATTTACGACAAAAAGACAACTAAAAGTAAGGGGAAGGCCAAATTTGTCCTACATGATGGCCCACCATACGCCAACGGTAATATTCATATTGGTACGGCTTTAAACAAAATTCTAAAAGATATTATCGTCAAATACAAATCATTACAGGGCTTTGACGCTCCATACGTGCCAGGCTGGGACACCCACGGACTCCCCATTGAACATGCTGCTATCAAGATTCTGGGACTAAACCGTCATGAATTAAATCCCCTTGATTTACGCCGGGAGTGCAAGCAATATGCCCTTAAATGCCTGGACCTGCAACGGGAAGATTTTAAACGGCTAGGCGTTGCCGGCGACTGGGAAAACCCGTACGTAACATTATATCCTGAATATGAAGCCAAACAGATTGAAGTATTTGGTGCAATGGCTAAAAAAGGCTATATCTATAAAGGTCTTAAGTCAGTGTATTGGTGTACTTCCTGTGAAACAGCCTTAGCTGAAGCTGAGATTGAATACGCAGAGAAAAAATCTCACTCAATCTATGTTAAGTTTCC
>JAQSXM010000035.1 GCA_029256645.1 Sporomusa sp.
AAAACTTTAACGCGTTGTATATAGCATGACGAGACTTGAGAATATGTCATACTTTTTGTTGGCAGGAATATTATTAAAGGGGGAAACGTTATGTCCATAAGTCAACTAGCCGCAGCAGACGTTGTTGGGGCAGACGCTAAAATCGTTGCTCGTAATATTCGGCGTGTATACCAGATTAAACGACAACCGAACGAAGAAGCTACTGAGTTTGAAGCAATTAAGCATCTGGATCTTACTGTTAAACAAGGCGAGTTTTTGGCCATAGTCGGGCCAAGTGGCTGCGGTAAGTCAACTTTCCTGGATATGGTCGCAGGGTTAGCTCAACCCAGTTCAGGCGAAATTTTTATTGATGGCAAATTAATTACCGGTCCGGCATTAGACCGGGGTATTGTCATGCAGGGGTATGCACTATTTCCCTGGCGCACTGTTAGAAAAAATGTTGAATTCGGGCTTGAAATAAAGAAAGTTCCCAAAAAGGATCGTAAGGAGATTAGCCAGCGGTATATTGAGCTGGTAGGTTTGGCGAACTTTGAAGACCGGTATCCTCACGAATTATCCGGGGGGATGAAACAGCGGGTGGCAATTGCCAGGGCATTGGCCTATGATCCGGAAGTGTTATTGATGGATGAACCATTTGCCGCTGTGGATGCCCAGACAAGAGAGGTATTGCAGGAGGAACTGCTGCGAATATGGGAAAAGACAAAAAAGACAATCATATTTGTTACCCATGGCATTGACGAAGCTGTCTTTTTAGCAGACCGGGTAGCTGTTATGACTGCTCATCCTGGAACGATTAAGGAAATTGTCAATATTAACCTGCCCAGACCACGTGACGGCATTCGATCATCTGCCGATTTTGGCTGGGTTCGGCATAAGATCTGGGAGCTCCTTCAAAATGAACATTTCACCGGCGGGAAGAAGTCTTCGCCAGACCAAAATGTTGCTGAGTCTATATCCTCGTCGGCGGCCTTGTAGACATTTGATCATTAGCTGAATAATGGTATTAGCTGATCAGACATACTGAAGGCTAAGGGGCTTATTTTTTTATAAATTAGTCCCTTAGCTTTTTTATTTACATATCATCTTGTTGTTCAGTTAAATGCTTAAAAAATATGGGAGGTGTTATGTGTGGAGAAATTAACGCCTAAGAAGCTGTTACTACCTCAGGTTATGGAGTTGATTCGGCATTCTCTTCATACTGTCCAGTACGGACACTTGATTCTAACAATTCAAGACGGGTGTGTTATTAAGATGGAGAGAACAGAGAGGTTCATTTTCTCCTCGAAAAATAAAGCAGGCTATATAATCCGCGATGTACCGGCAGGACAGCACTCTTTGCAGTCTAAAATTATTGCTCAACTCCAGGGATTAATGTATGGTCAGTTGATTATTAGGATAGAAGATGGTAAGGTTGATCAAATAGAGAAAACGGAGAAACGGCGTATTAATGAATATGAAGGAATACACGGCGATGGCATCTAATACACAGGATAAATCTATGACAATTACTTATAAACTAGGTATGGCATTATATATTAATATTACCAACCGCTGTACGAATAGCTGTGTTTTTTGCGTAAGAACCAAAACAGTTGGCGTTGCTGACGGGGTTAATCTTTGGCTTGAGCGGGAACCCACAGTGAATGAGGTTATTAAAGATATTCAACAATGGGATGTTTCCGAGTTGACTGAATTCGTATTTTGTGGCTATGGTGAGCCCATGGTTCGTACCGATGCGATCATCGACATCTGCAGGGAACTGAAGAAAAAATATACTGTTCCCATTCGGATTAATACCAATGGCCAGGCTAATTTGTTTTATGAACAAGATATCACTCCACTACTGGCAGGCCTTGTAGACGCTATTTCTATCAGTATGAACGCAAAAAGTGCCAAAGAGTATCAGGAGATATGTCTTTCGGAATTTGGCGAGAAAGCCTATGATGCTATGCTGGATTTTGCAGTTAAATGCAAGCAATATATCCCTTCCGTTGTATTAACAATCGTTGATGTCATGCCGGAAGAGGATATCCGGGTTTGCAGGGAGGGCGCCCGGCAAATCGGCGTGGATTTCAAAGTAAGGCATTTTGTTGAATAATGGATGACCTAACGGCGATGAACTGAGAAACAGTTTATCGCCGTTTTGAATTTTCCGTGTATGATTAGCAGTGGTATATGTACCTAATTCAGGCTTGTAATTAATAAAAAAAGCTGTTAAAATTAATATTATTAAAAATAATAACTTTATATATAACTAGGAGAACTGGTGATGTTGTCTAAAGATAGTGACTATAAAACATGGGTTAAATCGATTATCGGTTTGTACGTACTGACGCTACTTAAAAAAGAACCGATCCATGGCAATAAGCTTGCCGAAAAAATTCGAAACAGGACCAAGTCGGCAATCTCTCCTAATCCTAATGCATTATACCCACTACTCAGAATTATGGAGGAGCATGGCTATATAGCGGGTAACTGGAGCAATCCGGAAACACGCAATAAACGGGTATACTCCATCACTGAGTTAGGGTTGTCATTTTTGCCCGCATTACAGGAAAAGGTCAGAATAAAGCTGGATGAATCAGAATGTAAACTGCAAATATTGCGGGAGGACTTGTTGCACAATTAGAGTGGAGGAGCAAAAATGAGTCAAGAAAAAATGATAAATAAGAAAAAACTGATCGGCATAGCCGGATTAGTTGTTGCTGTAATTCTCTGTGGTGGTTTATGGTGGTGGATTAACTATGCCGGGGTAGTATCAACTGATGATGCCAGAGTAAAAGGTACGATTGTTGCTGTAAGCTCGCGGGTATCGGCCCAGGTTGATGAAGTTCTGGTAAATGAAGGGGATGAGGTTCAAGCCGGGCAGATCATAGCCAAGCTTGACAGCAAAGAGCTGGAAGCGCAAGTTGCGCAAGCCAGCGCTAATCTGACAGCCGCCCAGGCTAAACTGGCCGGAATAAAAGTCGGCAATAGACCCCAGCAGATAGCCCAGGCCGAGGCTGGTGCCGAACAGGCAGCAGCCAATCTGGAAAATGCTCAAAAAATATATGAGCGGAGTGAGACCTTGTATAATGAGGGAGCGATATCTGCTCAGCAGCTTGACTCAGCAAGTACAGCTTTGTCTGTTGCTCAGGCACAATATCATGCTGCCGGTCAGTCGGTTAGCCTGACCGCAGAAGGCGCACGTCCGGAAGATATTCAGGCAGCTGCCGCGCAGGTTGAACAAGCGGCTGCTGCGTTAAAAAATGCTGAACTACAATTGAATAACACGGTAATTAAAGCGCCTATTTCCGGTGTTGTTGCCGTAAAATCTGTTGATGCCGGGGAAAGTATAGCTGTAGGTCAGGCGCTGGTCAATATTGCCAATCTGAATGATATATGGGTTGCAGCCAACATCGACGAGACGAATGTAGGAAAAATGCGGGTTGGGCAGAACGTTGAATTTAGCATTGACGCTTATCCGGGTAGAACATTTAGCGGTGAAGTAAGTGAAATCGGTGCAGCGACCGGGTCTCAGTTTGCCTTACTGCCAACGGAAAATACCTCAGGTAATTACACTAAAGTTACTCAGAAACTTCCGATTAAAATTAAAGTTAACCCAAATGACTCATATTCACTAAAACCCGGCATGTCAGCGATAGTGAACGTGCATGTTAGTTAATGAAAGAGGTGGGGGGGATGGAACAAACTATTGCGCCTAACAAATATCTGGTGCTTCTTACTGTTACGCTGGGAACAATGCTCAGTGGCTATGTGAGTAGCTCAGTAAATATTGCATTGCCAAATATTATGCAGGTCTTTGGTTTTACTATGGATTCGGTTGTTTGGGTATCGTTGGCATATATGCTGCCTTATGGCTCAATCCTGCCGATTACAGGAAAATTAGGAGACCAGTTTGGCCGTAAAAAGCTGTATATCATCGGTCTCAGCATTTTTGCAGCCGCTACACTGTTAATCGGTTTGTCCTGGAACAGTACCGTGTTAATTGTTTTTCGGATTGTGCAGGGGATAGGTGCCGGGCTCCTGTTTCCTAATGCGATGGCGCTGGTTTCAGAGGCATTCCCGGCACAAGAGCGCGGGAAAGCATTGGGGTTGTGGGGAGCTCTGGCTGCTGCGGGTAGTGCTCTTGGACCTACAATTGGCGGTTCCATTGTTGAATATCTGGATTGGCATTTAATCTTCTACTCTATCCTGCCGTTTGCGGTCGCCGGTATTCTCCTTGGCGTAAAAGTATTGCAGGAATCCAAGGCCGAGCATACCGATGCTACCGTTGACTATATCGGTGGTGCATTATTGGTAGTTAGCCTGAGCTGTTTGTTGCTGGTACTCAATCAAGGCGCTAAAGAGGGGTGGTCCTCAGTGTATATCGTCAGCCTCAGTATGGCAGCGGTATTCTCAATGGGACTATTCCTATTCCTGGAAAGCCATATTGATAAGCCGATGGTTGATCTTGGCCTATTTAAAAACACAACATTTACGATGTCTAATATCGTGGGTTTTCTGTCCTTTATGGCGATGTATGGCGGCTTGTTTCTTTTGCCGTTTTATCTTCGTAATATTCAAGGCTTTACCGCTATTGACGCCGGTATAGCGATGCTGCCGCTCACCCTGGCGATGGTAGTGCTTGCTCCGGTAGGCGGGCGCCTTGCAGATCGTTTTGGGGCAAAGATTCCTGCTTCGGCCGGTATGGCCATTATGGCCGCCGCACTCTATTCTTTCCGGCTGCTTGATGACAAAACCCCTTACCTCTATATTGCACTTGGGCTTATTGTTATGGGGGTTGGCCTGGCCTTGACCATGTCGCCGTTATCAAATGGTGTTATGGGTTCGTTGCCTAAAGATAAACTAGGGGTTGGGTCAGGGGTATTCAATCTGTTTAAGAATGTTGGCGGCAGTGTTGGTGTCGCTGTCATGGGGACATTACTTGACAGCAGGACTACCTTTCATACGGCTGTTTATGGCAATTCCTTAAATATAACCTCCGACGCAGCCAACCAGACAATTGCAACAATGCAGGGATATTTTGTCCATAGCGGCTTTACGCTTAGTGAAGGCAAGCTGATGGCTTTAGAAGTTCTAAAAGGAATGTTGGCAAAACAAGCTGCTGTTTTGGCCTTTGACGATGTGTTTCTGGTTACGGCGGTATTGTGCGCTATCGGTATTGTACCGGCGCTCTTAATTCGCAATGCCAGGAAGGAGAAAAAGCAGGCTGAGTCAGTCAAGGCCGTGGTGGCAGAGGTGAATTAGCAGCATAACCAAGAAAGAGCGGATGCTTTACAAATTACTAGAAATCTGTTATTTTAGGTATATGCTGATCAGAAAACTGAAGGCCAAGTTCATTGTGGTGAACTTTGGCCTTTTTTCTTTATTAAGTAAAGACTATGGAGGGAATTCAAAAATGGAACAAGCATGGGCCAAAGAATTGGACAAGTTGAACAAGGTTGAATTAATCAAGCTCGAAAAAGACGGCTTGGATATAGTCAACGACATCGAACGTTATGCTAAACTTGGCTTTGATGCCATTGAAGAAAAGGATTTTGATCTGCTTAAATGGCTGGGGCTATACATATCCCGCCCTAAAGAAGCAGGATTCTTTTTACTGCGGGTAAAAGTCCCGGGCGGGGTGCTGACCTCTGCTCAGGCAAGGGTATTAGGCAGCCTTGCCCGTGACTATGGCCGCAACCTCCTGGATATCTCTACAAGGCATGCTATCCAGCTTCACTGGATTCGCGTAGAATATTTACCTGATATCTTTGCCAGGCTGGAGAAAGTTGGTTTAAGCTGCCTGGAGTCTGCTGGTGACTGTCCTCGTACGATTGTGGGAAACCCGGTGGCAGGTTATGATCCGGAAGAAGTAATTGATGCGGCGCCGATCTTAAAACAGGTATCCGATTTTTTCCATAATAATAGAGATTTTTCCAATCTTCCCCGTAAATTCAAAATGTCGATTTCCGGTAGTATTCATAACCCGGTACACGCTGAAATCAACGATTTATCCTTTACTCCGGCTGAAAAAGAACTGGTTGGGGAAAAAGTGCTGGGGTTTAATGTGCTTGTTGGTGGTGGTCTCTCCGCCAAACCAAGTATGGCGTTACCGCTAAATATCTTTGTTCGATCAGAGCAGGTGCTGGCGGTAGCCAAGGCCGTGGCTGCCATCTTCCGCGACTACGGTTACCGGGAAAAACGTAATCATGCCAGGCTGAAATTTTTGTTACAAGACTGGGGTATTCACAAGTTCCGGCAGGAAGTCATTAAACTGACAGGACCGCTGGCTGCAAGCGGCCAGGATTTAACCGTTGATTGGAATGCCGGGTGCCTGTATGGCGTCAACAAACAGAAACAGGCCGGCCTTAATTATGTTGGACTAAGCATACCGCTGGGGCGTTTTGATGCCGACGAGATCGAACAATTGGCAGCCCTTGCCGAACAATATGGTGATGGTTCACTTCGCACAACCAACTCGCAGAATATGATTTTACTTAACATTCCTGATGCGCAGGTGGAAAACTTACTTGCGGAAAAGGTACTAACGCGGCTGACTCCGTTCCCCGCACCGTTTACTGCCCGGGCAGTCTGCTGTACCGGTACGCAATTTTGCCCACTTGGCATTGCTGAAACCAAGCAGAGAGCGGCAGCCATTCTTGAATATCTGGATAAACAGGTGAAATTGGCGGAACCCCTTGTTCTCCATATTAGTGGTTGTGTAAATTCCTGTGCGCAGCAGCAGGTTGCCGATATTGGCCTGCAGGGAGTCATGGCGAGAGTGGGGGATCAGCTGACAGAGGCCTTTGAGTTTTCGCTTGGCGGTAAACTGGGGCCACAGGCTGCTTTTAGCGTCAAGCTTAAGGGCAGCGTTCCCGCTGATCGCGCAGCTAAAGCAATTGAAAGCCTTGTTGTGTTTTTTATAATCAGCAAATTACCAGGAGAATATTTTAATCAGTTTGTACAACGAGTCGGCCCGGAAAGTTTCCAGCTTGAACTTGACAAATATATTGCGCAGGGATAATTGATCTTAGGCCACTTCTTCAGAGCGGAAGTGGCCTAAATTTTTTTAACGCCAAGCTCTTTTTGTGTATTCCTGCACAAAGGACAAATGTATTAATACATAAGAGAGACTGTAGTGTGTTGACAACAAAGATGTAAAGGTGTATAGTGTGTTTTGAGTACAAAATACATAGATTCCTCGACACAAGTACATTCTGAACAAAAGACCCCAAGTTGCACACTTGAGGCTGGAATAATCAGTCCGGGGAACAAGAAGGGCAGGAGAAAATATGCGAAGAAAATTAGTAGCAGTGGCGATGAGTACTTTGCTTATGGCCGGTGTACTGGCCGGTTGTGGCGGCGGGACCAAAGAAGAGGCCAATGTTATCAAACTTGGCGGTAATTTCGAACTGACAGGCAGTGTTGCCAATTATGGCAATCAGGCGGTCAACGGCATTAAACTGGCAATCAAACAGGCCAATGCTGCCGGCGGTATTATGGGCAAGCAGATTACCCTGGTCCTGGCGGACAATAAGTCAGAAGCGGCTGAAGCAACTAATGCTGCCACCAAACTGATTACCCAGGACAAGGTTGTGGCTATTTTCGGGCCGGCAACCAGTTCCAACACCCTGGCTACTGTGCAGGTGTCCCAGGACAATAAGGTGCCGGTACTTACCCCGACAGGCACTAATGAAAAGATTACCGTCGATAATGGTAAAACCCGTCCGTATGCTTTCCGCTCATGTTTCATTGATCCGCTGCAGGGTACCATTATGGCTAACTTTGCCAGCAACACGCTGAAAGCCAAAACAGCCGTCATCTATATTGACAACAGTTCCGATTACTCAAAGGGCCTTTCCCAGTCTTTTGAAACCCTGTTTACGCAAAATGGCGGCCAGGTACTTGGCAAAGAAGCTTTTCTCCAAAAAGACCAGGACTTTAAGTCTACCCTGACTAAAATTAAAGCTCTTAATCCGGATGTGGTATTCCTGCCTGCTTACTATGAAGAGGTAGGAAAAATTCTTAAACAGGCCCGGGAAATGGGCATGAATATGCCGTTTCTGGGTACTGACGGCTGGGATGATGCCAAAGTGGTGGAAATTGCCGGGGTGGCACCGCTCAATAATTCATTTTTCAGCAGCCATTTTTCCTCACAGGATACCGACCCTAATGTTGTAAAATTCATTGAAGCCTACAAACAGGAATACAGCCAGGAGCCCAGCGTTTTTTCCGCTCTGGGCTATGATGCGGGCTTACTGATGATTGATGCCATCAAGCGGGCCAACAGCACCGATCCGACTAAAATTCGTGAAGCGCTGGAGCAAACCAAAAATCTGCAGTTAAGCACAGGCCTGGTGACCATTGATGCCAATCACAACCCGATCAAAAGTGCCGTTGTTATTGAGATGAAAGACGGCAAACAGGTATTTAAAGAAAAAGTGACGCCTAAACTATAAAGACCAAATTTGGCTGCCAGGGTGCGACTTGTCAACCGGATAATTTGCCCAAAAATGGTTGACAGTTTAATGTACCTGTGATACCATAAATATAAGATATAGATGATCTTGCTGACCGGAAAACCGGAGGCAATCGACGGCTGAGTTAGCTTCGATTGCCTCTTTTAGTTTTGCGGCCCCCCCAATACTTATTTTTATTAAAAAAGGTTAAAATATCATTAGCGATATGAGAGGATGGGATACTGTGGCTAAAATTTATGGGAATTTGACTGAACTAATTGGTAATACGCCCCTTGTCGAGCTGAAAAGCTACTCTGCGAAAAAAGATCTTGGCGGTAAGGTAATTGCTAAACTTGAATACTTTAACCCACTGGGAAGTGTCAAGGACCGCATTGGCTTAGCAATGATTCAAGATGCTGAAGAGAAGGGTCTTATCAATAAGAATACCGTCATCGTAGAGCCAACAAGCGGCAATACTGGTGTTGGCCTGGCGTTTGTCGCCGCTGCCCGTGGGTATAAATTGATTTTAACAATGCCTGAAACCATGAGTATTGAACGTCGTAAACTGGTCAAAGCCCTGGGAGCGCAAATTGAGCTCACTCCAGGCGCTAAAGGGATGAAAGGCGCCATCGCGCGGGCCGAAGAGATTGTTGCTACTACCCCTGATGCCTGGATACCGCAGCAGTTTAAAAATCCGGCTAATCCTGCAATACACCGTAAAACGACTGCTCAGGAAATCTGGAATGATACTGATGGAGAAGTCGACATTGTTGTGGGCGGTGTAGGAACCGGTGGAACGATTACCGGTATTGCCGAAGCCCTTAAAGAACGCAAACCAGGATTAAAAATAGTTGCTGTTGAGCCGGCAGACTCGCCGGTACTCTCTGGCGGCAATCCTGGTCCACATAAAATTCAGGGTATTGGCGCCGGCTTTGTGCCAGATGTATTTAAGCCTGGCCTTATTGACGAAATCATTAAAGTCCAAACAGATGAAGCTTACCAGACTGCCAGAGATGCAGCTGCTACCGAAGGCTTGCTTGTTGGCATATCCAGCGGCGCGGCCCTCTACGCTGCTACAGAATTGGCCAAACGTCCTGAGAATAAAGGAAAAACAATAGTAGTTATTCTGCCTGACACCGGTGAACGGTATCTGTCAACTCCTTTGTTTGGCGAAGAATAATAATCAAGAAGCGCTCTGCAGTATTAACTGCTGAGCGCTTTTTTTTTACATGCTGGGATAGATATAGGGGCGGGCCGGTTTAGGCACTGATTTGGCGGTGGTAACGTTTACTACCGCCGTATTTTTATTCTGCTGTTTTTCCAGTTGAATTGTGCCTCGAATGGTAAGCCAGGTGTCTGCAGGGTAATCGGTTACCGGATAATTGCATACCAGGCCGTAAGGGGAAGCGTCGGCAGAGCAGCAGACGATTACATAGCGGGCCAGGGCAAAATGTGCAGGCAGCATAGAGGCGTCTTTTAAAACAAATCCGGTGAGCTCAATTTCCTTGCCGGCATAGTCGTTAGGGAAACTGTTAACCTCAAACATGACTTCGGTAAAGTTAATATCTGTCACCTGGATGAGCTGGGCTTTAGCCAGGGTCTCCGCCAATGGGCGCGGTATATTGGTTAACGCTGCTTCAGTATCACCTGAGAGGCGGAAATTGAGCCCTTTATTGGCAGCGACACTGGCATCAAGACTATTATTGGGCAGCAAGAAAGCCACCAGCAGGGTCAGAATAAACGGAAGTAAGCTGCCATTATGACTATGACCGCAGCAACTGGTGTGGCTATGCACACTGGGTTTATGAACAATCTGTGTTGCCTGCACAACGCTCATGGCTAAGAGCAAGTAGGCCGACAGCTCTGTTAATGGTTTGAAGCGGGGATTAATAAATAGCGCCAGTTCGCCTGTTTGGGCCAACCATGCCAATAGCAGAAAAAAACCGGTTAAAATCATTGTTTTTATAACAGCTGTAATCGATATAGCACGGGCTTTCATAGCAGCACCCCCTGCAATAGAATGTGTAAAAGATAAGCACTTATAAAACACAACAGGCTGGTAAGCAAAACTAAGGTTAACACTAGCCGTGGACGAAATGTATGGCATAACATGAAGGTGTTTTTGAGATCGATCATAGGCCCGAAGGTCATGAAGGACAGTAAAGACGCGATTGTAAAAGAGCCGCTAAACGAGGCGGCGATAAAGGCATCAGAGGTCGAGCAAATAGATACAAAGAAAGCAAACACCATCATAACAGCTATTGAAAGAGTCGGGTCTTGCCCAACACTAGTCATAATTGTATGAGGGATAAAGGTTTGGGCAATTGAACTAAGTAATGCGCCGAAGATCAGATAACGGCCCATCTCAAAGAATTCATTACACGAATCAGACAGGACATTTAAACAGCGGTTATACCATGAGGATTGGCAATCAGCACCATGATTACACCCGCAGGGGTGCTCATAATCCTGTAAAGCAGCCTGGCTTCGCAGCTCCGGGCTGCGAAAAATGTTACCCAAACATAGAGCAGTGCAGATGGCAACAAGTAACGCCATACCCAGGCGGAGCCACATAATGGCCGGTGAGTTAAAGGCAAAGGAGGTTGCTGAGGCTACAACCGGATTGACAATAGGCGCAGTCAGCATAAAGGCGACTGCTGCAGGCAGCGGGACCCCCTTTTTTATCAATCTGCGGGCAATTGGTACAATACCGCAGTCGCAGACTGGAAAGAGTACACCAATGAAGCAGGCAGGGAGGATGCTGTAGAGCTTGTTTTTTGGCAATAACCGCGCAATCAGTTGTTCAGAAACCAGTTGATTAATAAGTGCGGAAATAAATACCCCTACAAGAATAAACGGCAGTGCTTCAATGATAATGCTCAAAAAAATCATCTTGACGTTCATTAGGTCATTCCAGGTAACTTTTTCTATGAATGGCATATTCTTCACTCTCCCAAGCAAAATGCTACTACACTATAATATTTATACCAGACATTTACAATTATGATTAAAAGTAGTATAATTGTAAATAGTAATATTATTATTTAAGAGGTAACGCATATGGAGAAGTGGATTGCTGCCCTGCGGGCACAGGGGCATAAGGTTACGCCGCAACGCCGTGTTGTGATTGAGGCCTTGAAGCAGGGTGATAAGTTCACCACAGCCCAAAAAGTATTAGAAGCGGTGCGACAAAAATTCCCCGAGATGAGTCTGGACACTGTTTATCGCAATTTGAGCCTCTTGGTTGAGATGGGATTGGTTCATGAGGTGCGCACTAAGGGACGGGATGGCAATGTGTATGAGATTGCGGTAAACGGCCATCACCATCACACCGTGTGTTTACAGTGCGGCAAAGCAGAATGCCTGGATTTTTGTCCCATCCACGAGCCGGATTTGGCTAGGGCAGAGGCTGGCGGCTTTAAGATCACTGCTCACTCCCTGGAGTTCTACGGATATTGTGCAGATTGCCGCAAAATTGGTTAATTTTTTACGTATGAGGAGGTTTTTCATGAGACACATAACGAAAATAGGTCTGGTGTTATTGCTGTGCGCTGCTGTATTAGTAACGCTGGCCGGCTGTGGCACTAAGACAAAATCCACCCAGTCGGCCCCTGATAAGCTTAAAGTTTTCGCAACCGTATATCCTGTTTATGATTTTGCCCGCCAGGTGGGAGGCGATAAGATTGAGGTAGCTATGCTGATGCCTCCAGGCGCTGAACCGCATGACTGGGAACCAACTGCCCAGGATATTGTGAAAATTAAGTCAGCTAAATTAGTGCTCTATCATGGCGCCGGGCTTGAACCGGTGGATAAGTTGCTAAGTAAAGATGTATTAGCCACAGTGAAAGCTGTAGAGGTTAGCAAAGGAATCCCGTTACTTGCCGGTGAGGAAGACGAGGATGAAGACGAAGCGAGCCACCAGCAGCATGACAAGGATAAACAAACAGATCAGCACAAGCATGAGTCTGAAACAGATCCTCATGTCTGGCTGGATCCGGTATATGCCCAGCAGGAGGTAAAAGCCATTGCCGAGGCATTAAGTGAGGTTGATCCGGCGAATAAAGACTATTATCAAAAGAATGCGGAACGCTTTATTCAGGAATTGGTCAAACTCGACAGTGACTATCAAACCACCCTGTCTAAAGCAGGACGGCGCGATATCATTACCACCCATATCGCCTTCGGTTACCTGGCTAAGCGCTATAATCTTGAGCAGATTGGCATTATGGGCTTAGCGCCAGATAGCGAACCTACTGCTGATAAGATGGCAAAGGTAGTTGATTTTTGCCGCACCCATCAGGTTAAATACATATTTTTCGAAACATTGGTCAGCCCCAAACTGGCCGACACCATTGCCAAAGAAACCGGAGCAGGCCTCTTAGTGCTCAATCCGGTGGAAAACCTGACTGCAGAAGAAATGAAACAAGGCAAAGATTATTTATCGGTTATGCGCGAGAATTTGGCCAATTTGGAGAAGGCGTTACAAAAATAATAACAAATAATCATTTATGCCCCAATAGAACAAGGCTTCCCGATCTTTGATCAGGAAGCCTTGTTCTATGTAATTTTCCGATGTACTGTGAATTAAGAAATCTATAAAATTTTAAAAACCGACCTTATGGGTCGGTAGTGCCTAAATTAGTTTTAGGTCGCAGATTTGGAATCATTGGTAAATTTAATGCTGATTGTCTCTATCGGTGCAAACAAAGCAGCAACATGTACGTCTAATCCCTCCGCAATTAAGAGCAGCATGTCGAAAGAAAAACTTACGTTAATATTTTGGGCCTCAATCTTACTTAGATGACTTGCACTAATATCAATCTTGGCAGCAAGTTCCTCCTGGCTTAATCCGCGCAAATTCCGGAAAAATGCAATTCTTCGTCCAACTTCTTTGTAAACTGTAAAAAATCGATTGGTATCCTTTTTTCGCATCAATGACACTCCTATATTAGTACACCCTAGCAACTGCCGGTATGTTCATTATACGGGAGGTAGTTAATTCAATCACCTGCCCTTATTAGATATTTACATTCCAATACAAAGATGATATGGTATAATATGGAGTGTGAAAATAGCTATTACTGGCAATTAGAATGTGAGGATGATCTATTTAAAACTAATAAGCGACCAAAACGGTCGGTCGCTTATTGTAATTTATTTTTTTATATAAGGGCTACTTATTTCGATGGGATTAAAATAGCAATTCTATTGCATTAATTATACAATAAGTATTGTAATATGGACAATGAGTTACTTCTACCTTTATTGAGGCCTTTTTTATTAAAAAAACTTTGTAAGGTTAAGGAATGGTTGAATGAAGCATAGATTATCGGCCGCCAAAAGAAAAAAATATGATGATCTAAATAATATAATCCGGGAATTGAGCCAGGAAATTGATCATCTAGAAAAAGAAAAAAAAGATACAACCGAAATATATAATCAACTAGGATTAGCATTGGATAAATGTATGGAATTTGTTCGGGTAGAAATTTACAAAAAAAATAATAAGATAAAATAATAAACACCGGCAAAAATTAGCCGGTGTTTATATTTTGCGATAAATCCATGGAGGCACATAAAACAAGAAATCCTACTATTTGTCAGTAGGATTCAGAAAGGCAATATTATTCTTTTAACTGTGCAAGTAATGCTTTAGGGGCAGAACCTGACTGGGCTAAGGCTGCAATACCAGATTGCTGCGCTGTTGGTAAGTTTATGAGGGGTGCTGCTTCTGCTGCTACAACTGCATCAAATATTCTGGTTTCACTTTCCTGCAGACTGGACGACTCATTTTTAAATAACACTGCAGCATCCTGGTTGCCACTTAATTCTACGGAGTAGGCAGGGCCGATCCGTTTATTCAAATCATCAGTATCATCAGTATCATCAGAGCTTGTTTCCAAGCCTGTCGTAACGCGATTTATCGTTGTATTATCTGTTTGTGTTTTCGAAAACTGATAATCAGTATTGGAAATAGTAAGGTTTATTGATGACATGGTTATCATCTCCTGTAATTTTTTCCTTAATCTTACTATGCTACCAGATATGTGGAATGTCAAGACAAATTATGTAAGAAACAGTTGATTTAAGGCTGTAATTAGCAAATAGACAAGAAAATTGTCAGCTTTACAGAGTCTTAACATAAAGATAAAATTCATAACTTGTTAATAGTGTAAGATTATAATACCGGCTATATTTACCAGAGCTAGCTATTGAGAGACTATGTAAGGCCGCAAATCGCAAAATACAGGAGGCTGGATGATGAGACATTCGCGAAGTATAAAGACTATTTTTATTGCTGGCATGTTGTTAATAACAGCTATTGTCATGAGTATTCAGGCCGGGCTTAGTTTATATTCTTTTAAAAGCAGCATGGAAAC
>JAQSXM010000036.1 GCA_029256645.1 Sporomusa sp.
AAAGGGCGCTATTACCCACTTATTCCCTTGTCTTCTTGCAACCTGCACTAACCAGTATGGCTCTAGAGATGTTCCCGGAGGCGCTATTGCCCCCTTCTAAAACAACTCTATAAATCTATAAATTTGCTAATTCGCCTTGCTTTTACTAATTCCTGCAACATCTTGCTGAAAAATATAAAAAAATTGCTAAACTAAGCTTGTCCCGAACTATGCTTAACCTTCTGATGAGCAATAATTCGTTTAGCCAACTCCACTACCGTCAACCGTTCCCGCATCGCCTGGCGCAATAATTGCCGGTGCGCTTCCTGTTCTGATATATCCAGTCTATCTTTCAAAATAACACGGGCATGGGCAATTGTCTGCTGATTTACCAGTTGATCTTTGGTCTCCGCTAATTCCTGTTTAATCTTTTGGGTATCTTTCCATCTGGCGTATGCGATGCGAATCATCGCCAACAGACCATTCTCCGAGGTTGGTTTTACGAGATAACCACACACATTTACACATTCAGCCCGGCTGATAAACCCCGCCTGACTATAGGCAGTAAGCATAATAACCGGAATATTCATATCGTAAAAAATCTTCGCAACTTCTAACCCATCCAGTTTCGGCATCATAATATCCAGAATAGCCAGATCCGGCGAGGTATGTTTTGCGATTTCGACAGCTTCACGCCCATTGGCGCACTCGCCGCATACCACATAACCGGCATTCTCAAGCATTACTTTAATATCTACCCGGGTAAGAGCTTCATCTTCCGCGATCAGTATTGACAATGGAGTCATAAGCGTCCTCCTTGCTGTATAATGGAAATGCAACCTGCGCAATTGTTGAACCGGTACGGCGTTCGATCTGGAATGTACCACCCATTTGCTCACAAACCAAGAGTTTAACCAGATACAACCCCAGCCCCTCGTTTGTTATACAAAGATCATCGCCCTTGTTCTCGGTGTCGGCAATCACCATATGTACCATCCCATCAGATTCTTCGATAAAAATACTGATTTCCCCGTCCACAACCTCTTTGATGCCATGTTTCAGACTATTTGTCACTAGCTCATTTAAAACTAATGCGACAGAAACAGCCTGACTATCGGGGATTCTTACCTCCTGCCCCTGTACAGATATTCGGATATTCTGTTCTGGCAAAGTGTAGTTACCCACCAAATTTTCAGCAATGTAACCTGCCAAATCCAAAAGACTCAGGGAATCCCAACTTTGATGCGCAAATACGTCATGGACCCGCGCAATGGAGAGAATTCGCGCTACACAGGCTTCGAACTCCTGTTTCACAACCTCTGATCCCATGCGGCGTTTTTGTAAATTTAAGAGCGATATCACATTTTGCAGATTATTTTTTACACGGTGATGAATTTCTCTAATGATAGCACTTTGCACATCCAGCTGGCGTTCTTTCTGCCGCAACTCTGTGACATCCTGAATCGAGACGACACACCCCGATAACTCCATATAATTCACCAGTGGATGGACCCGGAAAAGGAAATAGGAATTATCCACCTTATATTCCATCGGCGAAGCGAGCCTGTCCAGCATTTCCTGCATCGCCCCAAAGGATAACGCCTTCATTAAGTTGGCGCCTAATGGTGAATCCGGGAAATAGGCCTTACTAATCCGTGCCGCGTTTTTATTGGCATAAATAATTTCACCTTTTTGGTTAAGGACAAAGATGCCGTTGCCTACCCATTCCTCCCAGGCAAAACCGGTAAACGTCAATGACATTAAGGTACTGCTAAGACGCTCTGCCGTTTGATTAAGAAATTCGACTTGCTCTTCATGGCGTATTTCTGCCGAAATGTCTTTTTCCATAATAATTACGCCGATGACCTTGCGGTTACTGCTGCGGAGCGGTACAACCGTCTGGTTAATAGGAACACCCTCTTGACTCAATCCCCGCACATTCCGGACAATCCCCGCCCGTGAAAAAGCCTGAAATACGGCAGGCTCCTTCGTAGCATAAGCAATCTCCCCAACTACACTCTGCTTGTACAACGAAGGCCCGGGAGGTGACGCCCATGCCAGTACTATTGAATCAACACCATTCTTTAATAAGGCATCAATAAAGATATCTGTTCCTGTCAACTCAGCAATAATGGGCAACTGCCGGACCATGTTCTCAAGATCTGCTACTTCACCCAAGTCCAAATCAGTATATTGCTGACACAGATTGCGAAACTTGAGCCAGTCACACTCTACTTTCACAGACTAAAGCCTCCATAATCACTATCATTCAGCCTCTTGATCCGTAATCTGTTAATATTTTTAATATTTTAAATATAACATTCTAAATCTTACGTTCATTTTGACATGGCTCTACAATATTTGTCAAGTCTTGCCAATTTCAGCAAACCACTCTATTACTAACGAATGCCCTATCGTTCATATATACTGTGATTGATAGGGCATTTTTAGGATTACCCAGACGTTGCTCTTATTGACATGTTTTAGTGATATAATAAATATGTCTGGCATTTAGTTACTTAAGCTTATTATTTTGCTATAATATACAAAATGCACCAAAAAAGACAATTAAATACCAATAACTTACGTGACGGCTCTATAGTGAGCAATAAAATCTCATATTTCTTAATACAAACAAGAGAAAAGTTATCGAAAAATATATAAAAGAACTAAATGCTAAGATTATAGTGTATATACTGAGAAAACCAACATGCCTTATCCTAAATTAAAAATCAATCAATAAGCAAATAGTTGGGTTAAAAGGGAGCGAGATTATGGTAAAATCTGATGATATTATAAGGAAAACCGATCTGTTGGGAGCCCACAACTATCATCCTTTACCAATAGTGATAGCCAAAGCCGAAGGCGTGTGGGTGGAAGATCCGGAAGGCAACCGCTATATGGATATGCTAAGCTCCTACTCTGCCCTGAATCAGGGACACAGACACCCTAAAATTATCAAAGCCTTAAAAGATCAGGCTGACAAAGTAACCCTCACCTCCCGGGCTTTCTATAACGATCAGTTATATCAGTTTTTTGAGCGGCTGGCCAAGCTCACCGGGAAAGATATGTTCCTGCCAATGAACACAGGCGCTGAAGCGGTGGAAACAGCAATAAAAGCGGTACGGCGCTGGGCTTACCACTGTAAAGGTGTGCCGGAAAACCAGGCTGAGATCATCGTCTGTACAGGGAATTTCCATGGCCGGACAGTGACGATTACTTCATTCTCTTCAGATCCGGAATATCAAGCCGGTTTTGGTCCATTTACCCCCGGTTTTACCCTGATTCCCTATGGCGATTATACCTCACTGGAAAATGCAATTTCTCCAAACACGGCCGCCCTCCTGATAGAGCCTATCCAGGGAGAGGCCGGTATCGTCATTCCCCCTGAAGGGTTCTTACGGAATGCGTCTGAACTGTGTAAAAGAAATAATGTATTGTTTGTCGCCGACGAAATTCAGACCGGTTTCGGCCGGACGGGAAAAATGTTTGCCTGTGACTGGGAAGATGTCATCCCTGATATGTATGTACTGGGTAAAGCTTTGGGTGGCGGTGTTCTCCCTATTTCTGCGGTTGCCGCCAATAAAAATATCCTGGGTTTATTTAATCCTGGCTCACATGGCTCTACCTTTGGCGGCAACCCATTGGCCTGCGCAGTAGCAATAGCCGCCCTGGAGGTACTGGAAGAAGAAAAACTTGTGGAGAATTCACTGATCCTGGGGCAATATTTTCTTGATAAACTCCGGCAGCTAGCTAATCCGGTAATCCGGGAGGCTCGAGGCAAAGGCTTGTTCATCGGTTTGGAGCTGACAGTACCGGCACGGCCCTATTGCGAAAAACTAAAAAACAATGGACTGCTCTGTAAGGAAACACATAAAAATATTATCCGCTTTGCTCCCGCGCTAACGATTACCCGGGAAGAAATAGACTGGGCCTATACGCAAATACAGCAATGTTTTGCCGATTCTGCCGGTAAATAGCACCATAAAAACCACGGTCATCATTATAGTAGATGCCGTGGTTTTTATGTGTCTTGGCTAATCCCTTACTCCCCAGCTCCATGAGCAACTTTCTTAAAACAATTACAGATTAGAACTATTAAACCGCCTTGCTTTCGGCCATGTAAACCGAATTGCAGTCGTTTTTTTTTTATGCCCTTTTCTGTTCTTAATCGCAAAAAACGACATATCCCACAAAAACAACATATTTATCCCATAATCATTCCAAAATATTTTTCTAATATTTAGATAGCCTCATTTTTGTTCCGGGGCGATAACGGAAAAATTAGAGAGGATGGATGAAATGAGTACAAACCCGGTTAATAATACCGAGTGGTGGAAAAATCCGACAAATACCGACAACAAGAGAAACACGGGCAATGATCTGGACGCCAATTCCTTCCTGCAACTATTAGCAACGGAAATGAAATACCAAGACCCGCTTGATCCTGTGAGCAATACCGAATTCGTGGCCCAAATGGCTCAGTTTAATTCACTGCAGCGCCTGCAGGACATCAGTAACAGCATGAGTTCAACAAAAGCCTACAGCCTTATCGGCAAAGTCGTAAGCTACCGGACGACCGATGCCAGTGGCAACCAAACTGTAGAGTTTGGAACTGTCCAGACGGTATATACAAAAAACGGTCAATCCTACTTAACCGTAAATGGAAAAGATGTAAGTTTGGATGATGTGGTGGAGGTTGCCGAACCATCAACAAAACCAATCGGTGAACTGCTAAAACTAATTGGAATGAACTGCAAAGGGTATGTCCAGGACAGCAAAACAGGTGATTTTGTCTCTGTCGGTGGTGTGGTCAAATCTGTACGAAAAGACGGCGGTCAGGATTATGTCGTTATGGATGACGTCAAAGCTGAGGTTGATTCAATTCAATCAACCGATTATGACAGTTCCCAGGACAAGTATGAGTATTTGCAAAACCATGTAGGCCAGGATGTGTCTCTGTCAGTTAAAGATCCGGTCACCGGTAAGACCGCAACCATCAAGGGAAAGGTTGAATCGGTAACTAATGAAAACGGCAAACTTAAAGTTGTCATGGATGGCGTAGATGTACCGGCAAACTTACTTTATAGCGTTGCCCAGGCTTGAGTGACCTTACATCAGCCGGACCCTAGTTTGGGAGGCTGACTTTTATTTCTGACTGATTGAAGAAATAAACCTTTGTACCAGGAGGAAATTCCTTATGATGAGATCTATGTATTCTGCGGTTTCAGGCCTAAGAGCGCAACAGACAAAACTGGATGTTATCGGCAACAATATCGCTAACGTCAACACAGTTGGTTATAAAGCGCAGCGAGCCACCTTTAGCGACCTCTTTAGTCAGGTGTTAAGCGGTGCCTCCGGCCCTGACGGGAACCGGGGCGGCGTTAACCCGAAACAGGTTGGTCTTGGTACCCAGATAGCCAGTTTGGATATGATTATGACCCCAGGCGGTCCGCAATTTACCGGTAATCCCTATGATGTTTCCATCAGCGGCAATGGGTTCTTTATTGTTCAGGGCGGTCAAAGGGGGGATTTTCAGTTTACCAGAGCCGGTAACTTTGGTGTCGATAAGGCCGGTAACCTGACAGTTGGCGGTATGCAAGTCTGCGGCTGGCAGGACTATGGCGGTAAACGGCAAACTGACGGCTCCTATGAATATGACACCCAAAAGCCGGCAGAACCAATTAACCTGTTTTCCGACAAATATAACGGTAACAAAAGAATCATTTCCCCCAAGGCGACAACAAAAGGCGACCTGGCAGGAAACCTGGATCCGGCTAAAACTGCCAGGGGAACTGCCCTGGATGATATTGGCACACCACCGTCACCGGCCGACTATACCGGCACGATGACAGTGTACGATGCCTTAGGCAATAGTTATGAGGTTCAAAGCAAATTCTCCAAATGCTATGTTGACTCTACTGACCCGGACAATCCGGTCACATCCTGGTATTGGGAAGCGAAATCCGCTGATGCCAAACTTGATGTAACCGCCAGTGGGTATATCAAGTTTGATAAAGACGGCAAGATTGTAAGCGGTGATACTGACTTCAACACCAAGCCTCAGATTACCTTAACCCCTAAAGGGACCAACGCTGCTGCTGCCCCCTTTACGGTTAACCTGGACTTCTCTGGAATCTCCACCTACAACAGCACCGGCAGTAATGAGATCAAAGCGTCAAATGTCGATGGTTATGCGGCCGGGGATCTGGACGATATTAGCATCGGCAACGATGGTGTGATCACCGGCATATATAGCAACGGACAAAAGCAGCCGTTGGGGATGCTGGCGCTGGCCAACTTCGATAACCCGGCCGGACTCGAAAAGATTGGCGGCAACCTGTACGTACCTACCGTCAATTCGGGTGATTTTAAAGGAGGCGTCAAACCGGGGGAAAGTGGTACAAGCATGATAAGCTCCAGTAATCTGGAGATGTCTAACGTTGATTTGGCAGAACAATTCAGTGAAATGATGATTACCCAGCGAGCCTATCAGGCCAACAGTAAAATCATCACAGCCGCCGACCAGTTACTGCAGGACCTAATCAATATGGTACGGTAAAAGCCTTATTATCGAAGAAAGGATCGGGGTGATTTCTTCTGGGCTCCTACTTTGGTTTATATAACGTCGCTGTCTCGGGAATGTATGTTAACCAGGCCGGTCTTGCATCAACAAGCCATAATATTTCCAACGTCAATACCCCTGGTTTCTCCCGGCAGCATATCACAGGTGAGGAATGGCGTATCGCCTCATCAGGTCTATCCCCCGGCGGCAAGGGGGTTGGAGTACAAGAAATAAGGCAGGCGCGAAACCAATTTCTTGACCAGAATTACCGGCGCCAGAATGCACAATCGGGGTACTGGCAGCAAAAAAGTTCCCGGCTGGAACAGGCAGAACAAACACTGGGCGATTTTATCTCCGATGCGGGGATAAAAAAAACCGGCTTGCAGCAAACAGTCCAGGATTTTGTCAGCGGCTGGGATGAGTTATCGAAACACCCGGATAGCAGGAGCGCCCGCAACACCCTGAGAGGCTATGGCGAGGCCCTTGTCGACACATTTACGCATATTAACCGGCAGCTACAACAATTACAGCAGGATGCTTGCGACCGGCTTCAAGATTCGGTAAGCACACTAAACAACATGGCTCAGGAAATTTCCCATCTTAATACTGCGATTTTCCGGGCTGAATCCACAGGTGCGGAAGCCTGTGACCTCAGGGATCAGCGCAATCTTCTGCTTGATGCAATATCCGGAATGGCTGATATTACGGTTAACGAGCAAACAAACGGCTTATTTGTTGTTAGCATCGGTGGTGTCCCCCTTGTTAATGGCGACCAGGTTCATCCTTTGAAAGCCGTTGGCGACGGTTCTTTACAACGCCCGTTAAAAGTACAATGGACTGACGCGAATGAGGCTGTGAGCTTGTCCGGAGGCAGCATGCTGGCTGACATACAGGACGGGGATCAAAGCACAGTCACCGCCCTCGACCCGGCAGAGTTTCCTTTCGACTTTAAGCCAGGCACCACCAATTCAATCTCAGATTTGCGGCAGGGGTTAAATGATTTACTGACCACCATTACCAACAAGATAAATGATTTGCATAAAACCGGCTTTGGGCTTGATGGCAGTACCGGCGTGGACTTTTTTGTCGCTGCCGATCCGTCCAAGCCACTAAGCATTAGCAATATCAAGGTCAATCCAGTACTTGATGACCCCAATAAAATTGCAGCATCAGCGTCTGCTGCCGATCTCCCGGGCGGCTCAACAACTGCCGAGAGCATCTATAAAGCGCTGACAGAGGAGAAACTCCTTACATTTGATGGTTCAGCCATGGACCTGAACAGTTTTTATAAAGCCATCGTATCCTGGATCGGTACAACCGGTGAACAGGCCTATGGAGCAACAGACACACAGGAAAAACTGGTCTGGCAGCTTGACAGTCAGCGCCAGTCAGTCTCGTCCGTTTCCATAGATGAGGAAACAGCGGCGATGATGCGGTATCAGCGCATTTACAGCGCTAATGCCAAAGTACTAAGTACAATTGACAGCCTTCTGGGAGATTTGATTCGTGAGTTAGGCTAGTATTATCCAGAAACAGGAGGGTGATTTTTCTATGATGTCGGCATTTCTTGGCCTCAATATTGCCACCCGGGGCTTGTATGCCAGTCAGGCGGCATTAGGCGTAACAACCCATAATATCAGCAATGTCAATACCCCCGGCTATTCCAGGCAGTCCCCCCTGCAGCGGGCATCCGGGCCGGCGGCCTATTATAACGGGCATAGCCGGCTGGGTATTGGCTCCCAGGTCGATACGGTGGAGCGAATTCGGGATTTGCGGCTGGATCAGAAATATTGGCAGGAGAATGATTCACTGGGTGAATGGGAATCCAAGCAAAAAATGCTTAATGAAATTGAGCTCGTGCTTGGTGAGCCTTCCAGCAATGCCTTTAATTCGGCTTTTAATCAGTTCTATTCAGCCATGGAATCCTTGTCCAAAGCAGCGGGTGATTCATCAGCGCGAACCAATCTCCGGCAGACGGCCTCTTCCATCTGTGAATATTTCAATAACACAGCCAAACACTTCACCCAGCTGCGCCAGGATACCAATGCCGAAGTGCGGGTAGCGGTCGATGAAATCAATTCCTATAGTAAACAAATCGCTGAACTCAACCAGCGTATCCGGCAGGCTGCTTTGTCAGGGGGCACCACCAATGACCTGGAAGACCAGCGGGATGTCCTTATCGACCATCTTTCAAAATTAGCCAAAGTTGATGTCAGTGCAACGACAACAGGTAAGCTGCCTGATGGCCGGGATCTGAAAACCATATCGATCAGCATTAATGGCTCTACGCTGGTCAATGACAATAAGGCCAGAATTCTGGAGTGTTATCAAATACAATCAGGTGACCAGGAAGGTATGTATGGTATCCGCTGGCAAGACACCGGTGATGAGTTTGCTGCCGGCGGCGGTTCGTTGAAAAGCTATCTTGAGATGCGGGATGGGTCAGGTGTTGATTCCCAGTTCAAAGGCCTTCCCTATTACCAGAGCCAACTTGATGAATTTGCCCGTACATTTGCCAAGGCGTTTAATGAGGGTGTGTTTAAAGACGGTACCTCTTACTATCCTGGTCACGCCGGTGGCAAGGGCTTGGATGGCTCCACAGACATTCGCTTTTTTTCCTTTGACCATAAATCCTCTGCCGACCTGATGGCCAGCGGCGGTGATCAGAACGCAATATACAATCACATTACAGCCGCCAGTCTTACCTTGTCTGCCGATGTGGAAACTGACCTTAACAAGATTGCGGCAGCCTCGGCAGCAGGTGGTAAGGATAACAATGAGAACATCCAGCAGTTAATCAAGTTATGTAAAGATACCAGGATGTTCAATAAAGGAACACCTGAAGACTTTATGAACTCTATCATCGCCGCTTTGGCCACAAATAGTACGCAGGCTCAGACTGCAGCAGACCGGCAAAGCCGTATTATCAAAACAGTGAGCGATTGGCGAACCTCGGTATCCGGGGTGTCCAGCAATGAGGAAACCAGCAACCTGACAAGATATCAGCAGGCCTATGCGGCATCCGGCAAGATCATTAGTGTCTGGGATGAAATCTATAAAGAGACCATAAACCTGATCTCCGGTTAGAATTCCTAAAGAAAAGTGAGGTAACGGCAAGATGCGGATAACCAATAACATGTTAGCCCAAAATAGTCTCTGGAATATTAATAATAACCTGCGGCGGCTCGATAAAGCCCAGGAGAAAATATCGACTCAGTCCAAGATTCAGCTGCCATCTGATGATCCCATTGTTGCCACACGGGCGTTGAAATACCGGAATTATGTCTCCTCGGTGGAGCAGTATCAAAGAAATATCGATGATGCAACCTCCTGGATGGAGGTCAGTGAATCAGCATTAGGCGAATTAGGCAATGTGATTCACCGGGTAAGAGAATTGACAGTGCAAGCTTCCAGCAGCATAAGTGAGGATGACAAAAAAGCAGTCAGAGCTGAAATTAGTGCGCTCAGGGACAATGCCGTAGAAATCCTGAATACATCCTATGCAGGCCGGTATGTCTTCAGTGGCTTTGCAACCGATCAACCACCCTACAAGGTTGAGTCTACTGCAATAGGTGACAAGGTTACGTATAAAGGAAAATATGTTAGCCTTGGCGGACCGGTAAATAACGCGATAACAGATGGAGACCTTATCAATTATTGTCAAACTCATTTAAATGACCAATATCTGGAGACCGGCAAACAGAAAATGCAGTATAACACCGGCTTTGGCAGCCAAATTGCTGTAAATGTCGAAGGTCAGGATGTTATTGGCCAGGAAGCAGGCAGCAATCTATTTGATGTTTTCGACAAGCTGCTGCTGGGACTGGACGGAAATAGCAGCTATAAGACAGCTGAAATAGCCGGTAATCCGCCGACAGTTACCACCCAGACCAACGAACTTTCACTTAGTACCTTACTGGATGACCTGGATAAAAACCTTAACCGGGTAGTGACAGTCCGTGCAGACATAGGTGCCAGAATGAACTATGTGGACAGGGCTAAAACCCAGATTGAGAATGATTTTACGACCTACGTAACCTTGATGAGTACTAATGAGGATGTGGACATAGCCCAGGTCTCCATTGAAGCCAAGTCTGCAGAATATACCTATAACGCTTCTTTGGCAGTCGGGTCCAAAGCCATTACCCAGAGTTTGATTGATTACATAAAATAAACCGTTTCTAAAATTATCTTTTTTTCAGGTCTGTCAAACAGAGGCAATGATCGAAGGAGGTATTTTAACTGTTATGGATAATAAAGTATATGTATTACATAACAAAGACAAAGGAACGGTGAATTTGCTATGATCTGTGATGAACTGGGGCAAGCAATACCTGGTGAGCGTGAACCGCCTCCAACTGGCATTAGTGTATCAAGTAGAAGCGCAATGGAATGCGATAATGGGATTAGGTTTGGTAAAGCATTGACAATATCTCTCGCCGGCAAATATCGCTCCCCGCTTGAACACTGCCAAGGCCCCATTGCGCCGATAGTGTTTCTATGCATATTTTTAAAAATGTGACACACTGTGTGTGGTTATAGCAATACTGTTATGACACCTCGCGTTTTCCTGAGTGAGCGCAACGAGACCTTTAGTCAAATGCTTACCTATTACTTACAAAAAGAAGGCTGGGAAGTCACTAGCTTTAGCAACGATACATCCTCCCTCTTGAATGTGGCTGATTGCCCGAACCTGTGGATTCTGGACGCCGACGGCGAGGAATGGGTTAATATCATGAGGAAGATCCAAAGCAATTCTACCCAAATTCCGATAATATTGACCTCAGAACATGAAAACACCATAAATCGTGTCTGGGGCTTTGAATTAGGCTGTGCCGATTTTATTGTAAAACCGTTTATGCCAAAAGAACTTGTTTTTCGAGCCCGAAAAATATTGAACCCGCATGATCATGGTTCAGTAACTGAAACTGCAACCAAAGTAACACGGCTGCAAAACTATCATCTTGATCTCCAGCGGCGAATGATTCTAGTCGACAAACTGACTGTTGATTTAACATCTAAGGAGTTTGATCTGCTTTGTCTTTTTGCGCGCCATAAGGGGATCGCCCTGTCACGCGAGCAAATACTAACATCAGTGTGGGGAGAAAACTATTTTGGTTCAGACCGGGTAGTAGATGACCTCATACGCAGGGTGCGGCGAAAGCTTACAACCCTGGAAATAGACACAGTATATGGCTACGGTTACCGGATTGTATCCTAGATCAGCCTTCAAATAATTAATGATCGTTTTTGTGCCGCACAGGGAAGTGCGGCATTTTTTTATGCCTAAAGAAGAACTGCCTGCATTCGGCCCATAATCCAAATGCAGGCGATTTAAAGAGTTGTTATTTCACACCCCATAGAGTAAATGGCTACTTCCGGGCCGGACTTTGGTAAACAGCAGCACTCTTCCTTGACACTTGGGAAAAACATGGTAAAAGTTGTTCCTTTATCGACCTCTGATTCCACCTTAATCGCCCCGGCATGCCCTTTAACAATATTACGGCACACTGCCAGACCTAATCCGGTTCCATTCTTCTTTGAGGTATAAAACGGCTCAAAAATCTTGTTTAGTAATTCCGGTTGGATACCAGTACCGGTGTCCTGGATTACAAGATTTATCCCACTCATAACTTTTTCAGTGGAAATCCTGAGGGTACCTCGCGGGCTCATGGCATCAATCCCGTTACGGGCGAGGTTAAGGACAAGTTGCCGTATTTCTCTTGAATTTAGTTCTAATGCTTCAGCCTTATCGCACAAATTATATTCCAACTCAATGCCGTTTTTTAGTGCATCAGATAAAATCAGGGGGTACAGCGAGCGGAGTACCTCATTAATATCAAGGGGCATTTTATCGATCAACCGATTCCTTGTAAGTGATAAAAAGTCTTCAATAATTCCATTCATCCGGTCTAACTCTTCTAATATAATACCATAATATTCTTTCTGATCTTCCCGGCATTTCCTTTGTAACAACTCGACAAATCCTCTTATCGTACAGGCTGGATTCCGTAGTTCATGAGCAACAGAACCTGCCGTCTCACCAATCGCATTGAGGCCTTCCAGTCTTGCCATTTCTTGCTTGGTCTTCTCAGCTTCTGATATATCGTGATAAATTGCAATTGCACCATTCACACTGCCGGTAGCAGCATTAATGATCGGCGCCCCATGCAGGAGCCAGTCGCAGTCAAGCTGTCTTGCATATTCATTCCTGATCTCCTGACCGTTCATTACCCGGGCAATAAAGCTCTTCTTGTACTCAATACCTAACTGGCTGGATAATGACTGAATAGATTCTCCAATTAGTGATTCTTTGCTATATGCGAGATATCTATTGTAAAAATCCTGCATAGCCTTATTCAAATTTGCAATACAACCGTTACTGTCTAATTCAAGAATTGGCAACGGGCACAGATCAATTAAATGTGCAAGCTTTAACCTGGTCTGCTGGAATAACTCATCCTGTCCACTTGCTTCAGTTTCATTGCTTATTGGGTGTAACCTGTTTATTTCATGTGTAAGTCTATAAAAGACAAGATATATGACCAATAATACCAATAACCAAAACCCAAACGCAAAAATCAGTAGATTTACCGTGTGTTGATTAATCTCGTTATTTAAATAGTCCCATTTGTAATTTGCCCCTATGTGGCCGGTAAGCTGCCCATTAATATGAATCGGATAGGTTATATTTACTACAGACTGCTCTGTCCAGCCTGTCGGTTTATCAAAGAAAATCCCGAATTCGCACTCTGGGTTTTCCTTTGCTATTTCTGACAAAAGCGGTTGATATAATTTATTGATAATGGCAGTTTTATCTGCTTGGGGAATTGATAATCTGTTGTTAGAATCATCGTGATTGATCTTGTTCTCAAGGGTTGAGGCTAATTTAAACAAGTGCAATTGCTTATTCATAATAAGTACATTCTTTCTTTCAGATATAAAATAACCTACAATAATTGCGGCGGCTATAGTAATTATAACAGTGACAATTATGTACGCTTTCCATGCAATGTTAAAACGCTGCAAACAAAACATCCCTCTTTCCTTTATGGTTTTTAATTCCATTAAAGTTAGACTTGTTGAAAATGACTTCAAATTACCAATACCGCTATATGAAAATGTAAACAACCAAAACGCAAAATTATCCTTTAACCCTCCTACGCACCTCCGCTTAATCACTAATTACACAATTGCTTTTGCTTTTGCATGATTAATAATTATGCAAATACACATAACTGGCCAAGTACAGTATAAAATATCTAGCAATCTGTAAAATTTTCAAATTTTAAGCACGTTTTTGACTAAAAACTTATTAAAAAAGCTAATAATAATTATTTCGTCATTTTATAGTAAATTCCTTTATTTTCCATATAGTTAATAACCTAAATTTTTCATCACTAAACTGCAATTTTTTTGTATATCACTACATACTTTTACTAAAACCAAACTGACATTCCTGCTTACAATATCGAATTCAGGTTATAGATCAAGCGAAAAAATGACTCAAGAGAACCGTCCCCTTGAGTCTACTAAACTACATTTTCTTGTATATCATTACCATACTTTTATCAAAACCCCACTGACATTCTTGCTTGCAATAACGAATTCATGCTTATAGATAGCGAAAAAATGACTCAAGAGAACCGTCCCCTTGAGTCTACTGGCACTTCATTTGTTAAATTTGTTCAATTGAATCAACTTGGAACATGCATGACCCAGCCTCATTAAGATTCCGCCGGAGCTTTGCAGTGTCTATATTTGCTGTTGCGACTTGAACGTCAACAACAACCTGACCAACGTGCTTCGGGACCGATTTTGCTGCTTCAATATTCAGGCCGGCAAATTCACTGACGTGACGGTGAATTTGAGCGATTATTTCTTCTGCCGTACGGTCAGTATTACCGAATACAATCCTTAAGCGTCCTGCCTTGTTTTTTTCTAACTCCTTAGCTTGACTCATCACATTGCCTCCTAAAATATCGCATTATATTTTTATTATACCAGATCCTGCAAAAAATAGATATTCTGACTCAAGGGGACGGTTCGAAACCACTGAAAAAGTCAATAAAGCAAGCTCCCCTCTATTATGGTAAAATATAACTGTAGTATTTG
>JAQSXM010000427.1 GCA_029256645.1 Sporomusa sp.
TGCCAACCAAGCCAGATTCTTTTTACAAAAGATTTGAAAAGCATATGCGCACTTTACCTGCCACTGTACGTGGACAGAAAGACAGATTCAGATCTTGAAACAACCATTTTCTCTCTATAAAGACCCCACCAACAAAATTATGTTCTATGACCATGGACATAGAACATAATTACACTACCAAGTTTTGATATATTGGCAATACTGACGCAGTTAATAGGACAACCAATTATCAATAAATCAAAGACAACAGGTTGTCCTATTGTCATTGACTCATCTAATCATATTGGGGCGCATATTTACACCTCAAAAGTACCTTTTACCAGCACCGTCCCAGATTCCATCATCTTTTTCCCTTTAGCAAAAACCATGTTAAGCGTTAAGTCTTGGTCCATAATGACCAGATCTGCATCACTCCCCACCTGTATACAGCCTTTATTCGGATAAACCTTCAGTACTTTTGCCACATTTGAGGTAAAGAACTGTAAAGCGGTGCCGATATCCACCCCTTCTACTTTAACTAAATTTTTAAATACCACCTGCGAAGCGTCCAATCTACCCACGCCTATGCCAACAATATTTCCCTGACCGTCATAGCGGGGAACACTCCCGTTTCCATCCGAGCTTATGGTAACATTCTCAAGCGGAATGCACTTCCGGATACATTCTAGCAAGGCTTCGCTCGGCTTAATTTTTCCGTCCGGCTCTAACTCGGCAAATGAGGTGATATCAATCCGGCCACCCAGTTTAGCGAACTCTTGGGCTTGCGAAAAAAGTCCTCTGGTACGGGTTACATGGGTAGGAACTAACTGGGTGACCGGGATATCGGTCTTTTCCACTACCTGCAAAATAGTATTTAACAGGTCACAGCCACTGCCCATGTGGATATGCACAATTCCAGGCTTACCACTTAACATGCCGCCTAACCGGGCATCGGCGGCTAATCGGGTTAACTCATCAGCGGTAATATGAGAAGACCGGTGGTCAGCCACCGCTATTTTGACACCGATTACTTTGTCGATAAACATGATATCTCTCGCCACACTACCTGTTATGGTAGCACTTGGTAACCGATATGAGCCCGTATAAATAAATGTGGTAATTCCCTCCAGCTCTAAGGCTTTGGCTTTTGCGAATAAATCTTCGATAGACCTAGTAAAACCATCAGTTCCCAACAGCCCAACAACTGTAGTTATTCCAGCCTCAATAACCTTGGATAACCCTACCTCCGGAGTGCGACTAGCAAACCCACTCTCCCCGCCCCCGCCAGTAAGATGGACATGCTGATCCAAAAATCCAGGTGCAATAATCTGCCCGTTAGCATCAATTACTGTTACTTCAGGCAAATAGCAAGACACACATGCGGCTTCAAGTGATTTTTCTACTCTGGCAATTTTATCGCCAATAATTAAAACATCCTGCTCTCCGAGATATTCTGGCCCGTATACACTGCCGTTTTTTATTAATACTGCCATCATGCAAACCCTCTTTCAACTATCTGGTTACCCCATTTATTACTATGTAGAATGATCTGGCCACTTGACTGAATTATTAATTCGCGTTAAACCACAACTTATTAGGCTGCTTTAAAATAACAAAATATTTAACTCGCAAGTTTAATGCCAATAGCTTGGATTATTTTTTAGGTGCCAAGAGGGTTTTTCTGCTCTTACCAGTAATTATACCAGGATATAGAATACGTTTTAGCCACTACAAAAGACTACTCATACGGGGGCGATAGGATTGAGTAAACCAGTTATTGGGATTACCTGCAACACGCTGCTAGCTGAAGGAACACTACTGCCGGGCATGATTAGAGCCTTTGTCAGTACTGACTACATCCAGGCTGTAGTCCAAGCCGGGGGGATACCGTTGTTATTGCCACCGGTTACAGATCCGACAATTGCACGCAGCCAGATTATGGTGATCGACGGCTTAGTCATGTCGGGCGGTCCGGATATTGATCCATCACTGTACGGGGAAGAACCATTAGAAAAACTAGGAGTAGTAAACCCTCTCCGGGATGAATACGAATTGGTGATAGTAAAAGAGGCCGCTGAATTGAAAAAACCGGTCTTGGGAATTTGCCGGGGCATACAAATCATCAATGTAGCTTATGGGGGAACCTTATATCAAGACGTATCCCAAATACCAGACTGCACCATCAAGCATTTTCAAAGCACAACTCAACGAGAAGCTTTGTGGCATACAGTCTCCATTGAACCGAAATCAGTCTTAACCACCATTTTTGGTCAGGCAGCAATACGCGTAAACAGTTATCATCATCAGGCCGTCAAAACGCTTGCCCCGGGATTTATGGCAACTGCAACTTCGACAGACAGCGTTATCGAGGCAATCGAGCTTCAAAATGAACATTTCGTGCTGGGAGTTCAGTGGCACCCGGAGATGTTGGCGGAAAAATCATCAACTATGTTGGCGCTGTTTGAAAGACTTGTCTGCGAAGCAGCTAATAACAGATAACAGATACGCGGGCCATGCGGCCCGCGTATCTGTTTTTTTATGTAAAATTTCTACTTTTCCTATAATTATAACCAGCCTATTTTTCGGACACAATAATACTGGAGGGATGTCAAAAATGAACGAAATCGTTTGTATGAGCTGCCATAATTGCCTGCCGGATGATTTATCTTCTTGTCCTGATTGTGGCAGTGAGATCGTCTTAGAAGGCGATAGCAAAAATGTGATCGACCGTCTGCAGCCTAATTGTCTTATTCACCGTTACGAGGGCTCCGACCTGTTAGAACCAGCTGTTATCCTTAAAGAAACGAAGGTCAACTGCAAAGTGGCCACCAAACTTAAAGAATACGCTAAACCGGTAACAGTGCCCAAAGTCAAAGTATATACATTTGACCCAAAAACTCTGGGTGCTATCCAGGCGCTAAGAAATGAGCGCACTGCTACCATACACCGGTATGACCAACTAATTCAGGTGCACTGGCAGAACTTAAAGCTATATCAAGAGTAGCCTGCCATACCCAACACCAGCTACCGTGAGACCTCGTAATACTGCAGCAGCTCACTGACCGTTACCAGCTGGTAACCCTGTGCCCGCAGCTTGTCAATAATTATAGACATAGCCTGGGGTGTAGGCAGCGGATACTGCCCGTCATGCATAAGGATAATGCTGCCAGGCTG
>JAQSXM010000428.1 GCA_029256645.1 Sporomusa sp.
TAATTATCAATTAATACACTTATGTATCTTAATTATTTACAGCCTTCTATTGTCCTCCATATTTCCTGCTAGTGGCTAATATCCGCTCAAGCAGCCACCGATGGCTGATAGCAATCAACAGGTATACCGGGAAGGAGTAACTAAATTTCCATTTTACTACTTGATATATACCCATAAACGCCAGCGCCGGTTCAGCAACCCAGGAAAAGAGTGCAGACATGGCGACCATTGCCAAAACGTACGAAGACCATTTGGGAGCATACTGATATATGAGCATATAGACGATAGGCAGTACTGAATAATTGATCGGAACCAACTGTGGATACCAGGGAATAATTTTATAAGGATAATACCACAATATTAGATCTGTGCCAATTTCGTCCATCCAGGAAGCAGTCGCGAGAACGAACATTCCGAACAGGCATATTTCGCTAAGCCGTTTTCGGTCCACTAGGCGCCACCACACGATCCACGGCAGAACTAAGAGGACCACAAGCAACCACCATTGCCAGGACCACAGAGAGTCTGCAAGCCACGCCTCCTCTCTCAATCTGCCAAACTCCACTTGCGCCTGCAGGACTTGCCGGGCTGATTCGTGAATAGTTCCCATCTGCATCGCTACTCCTTACGGCCTAAACTCAGGCCAAGTACCCTGCTAATACGCTTTTCACCATTTCTCTTCAGACTTTTAGAACCCACTATCAACAATACCTCATTGTTATATAGTTTTGGCTACTTTTATGAGTATAGTTTAGGACAACCTCACTATATTTCACAATACATATCTTTGATCAAAAATCGCAGGGTTAGTATGCGCCTAACAACAGGGAGCGATACAAATTACCGAAGCAAAAGCCGTACCCTGAAGGATACGGCTATAAATATAGAAAGGCATTTTTAATCGTTTGACGCCCTGCCAATTACAAGGCCGAGCAAAAAAGCTCCTATTTCATGCAATTCACGGTTATGACGTTCGTTTTCACGTCTTTGCCGTTCATGCCAGTCCCTTCTACTTTCAAACGGGCGGCGCCTCATTTCCTGTTCGTGGCGTTCATGTTCCCGGCGCAATCGTTCATCATGCTCTCGCCGCCGATCCCGTTCATGCCGGTCCCGATCATGTCGATCATGCCGGTCAAGCTGTACTATTCGTTGCGGGTTATCATTATGTAAGGAGCCTGGGGCGGCTGCAGCTATCGAAGAGAACATTCCAACTTGCATTAAGCCAAGCATTGAGTATATAATTACTTTTTTTGCTACAATTCTCATACATACACTTCCTTATGTTGTTATGGTTTAATTATAGCATCATTTTCTTCGCAAAACAGTGTTAGATTATGGTAAAAGACCGCCGGTTCCCTGGGGACTAAGCATGTCTCATCTAGGCCAATACATTATAATTAGCACACCAAGTAAAGAAATAATGCCTCCAATAATGTCGAATTTATCAGGGATAACCTTATCTATGCCCCATCCCCATAAAATCGACAGGACTACGAACACGCCTCCATAAGCTGCATAAACCCGGCCAAAATTGGCAGGTTGTAGTGTTGGAATCACTCCATACATAATAAGTATAATTGCGCCCGCAACTGCATAGGTAATCCCCTTTCCCTCGCGCAACCAAAGCCATATCAGGTATCCCCCGCCAATTTCAAACAATCCTGCAAGAATGAAATAACCCATTGATTTTAAGAATTCCATATCTTCCTCCTCAAATGAAAGCTATTTTTTATCTAATTATACTATAAAAAGGCAAATGCTTAGAATTACAAGACAAAATAAAAAGCCCCCAGACTGAAGTCCGGGGTTAACTATCATCATAATGGTTGAAACACCAAATAAGCTATTAAGGCCAAAACCGGCAGGGTTTTACATATTGGCCAGCGCCGATGCTTGATTACAATCTGCTGTTTAGCTAATTCATAGATGAAGAACACCTGTAACACTCCTTTTGGGTTTTGCTTTTACTTTTATATCGACTACTCTGCCAATCACTTACATAGGTCTATAGTCTTAAAAAATAAAAGAGCCGCACCACTGCCATTATAAGGCTGTTTTTTCCATAATAAACGCACTGAACTCCTGCCGGACTCTGCAGCAATCCCGCAGTCCTTCTCTATAGACAATTTCAGCCGCAAGTGCAGACTCATAGGTAGCGGCAGATTCAAAATCCATCACCAACCGGCCTCTGCTGTTGCTTTGCAGTACAATAATTCTCCTATCATTTGACTCTATTCCCGCCGCTTGATAGAATTAGAATGCAACAGGGTTTCACTTGGAATTCTGCTGAACGTTCCAATGGCTGCAACATTGGACGGCTTTGGCCATCTGCCGGAAGTTAAGCAATCACTTTAGCAAAGAAAAGAACTGCCAAAAACGCATCAGTTTTTTTTGAGAAGTGTGGATTATTCCCTATTTGACTAGAGTTATTTTTTAATATTGCTAATATACTATCGCAATCAATATCGTATTATTGCAAACTTTAGTTTAACTTATTATACTTTAGTATAATTATATCATCTTTATTTGTCAATACTTAGTTTGACTTGTTAAAGCTACTATCTACACAAAGGTTGGTGTTATTATTGATCAGCTACAAACCATTTTTAAAATTATTAATAGATAAGGATATGAAAAAACAAGATATTATGCAGCTAACCGGTATCTCTAAAGCAACAATGGCTAAACTTAATACAAATGAATATGTTTCTCTTGAAATAATAGATAAGCTTTGTATGGCCCTGGATTGCCAGCCTGGTGATTTGTTGGAGTATATACCAAACCGTACGCATGATAGTACTTGATGCCCTAAACCCCCGGCCATAGTGCCGGGGGTTTTTTGACGAAACGCTGATACTAAAGCAAACACTATTTCCTACTTGTCCACCTGCCCTTGACAGTTTATAATAACCTTAAAGGATGGTGTCAGCATGGAAGAGTTATTAAAACAACTACTTGAAGGTCAAAAACAAATTACTCAACGCCTCGACCGCATGGATTCACATTTTGACCGCGTAGAATCTGATTTTACCGAACTAAAAACTACCGTCAGCAACATAGACGGTCAGCAGAGCGAAAACACCGATTTCATTAAAGCCCTGCTGCACCGGACTGAGGAATTAAACGCCCAGGCTCACAACAT
>JAQSXM010000429.1 GCA_029256645.1 Sporomusa sp.
CGTGAGGCAGGTGAGTTAATGACTTGCCGATGATAATCGCGCCGGGAATACTATAAGCGGCTACAAGCGGCAAACGATACTTCAAAGCGTAATAAATGGTTAACAGGCCACCGGTCATATAGATAGCAAACAGCCAGGAAGTGGCAACCTCAGGGGCAAGCTTCCCCTGCTGAGCAGCATTCATTACAATAACCCCCGGGCCCATAATGCTAAATATCGCGGCGACAAAACCGGTGCCAATTCCTGCGGCATTAGCGTTTTTTACTGCAACCTTCAGGCTTTCGGTAAGTTTATACCCTGGTTCCATCCATGCCATAATAAAATCCCTCCTCAATTATAGATTTATTATTTCATTCACTTGGCGATAAAATTGCTTCAACTGCCTCATACGGAACAGGCACCGGCTAATCTTCTTCTGGCAGAAGCAACAGTAATACAAATGTTAACGTGACTGGCTGCATGAGTCTTACGGTAATTTCTTCCCGCGACAGGTTATTTTCGTTTGACCCCCAAAGGAGAAATTCCGCGTTGTCTCAGCCATTTTGGCATTAATTCCTCATCTACCCGTTTTGAGACAGCCGGCGCTTTTTCTTGCAGCAGCTGCAGGAGACTATGGCTAAGGTTCAGCCCGCCAATGGCTCCGTCAAAAATTAACACTTTATCGGTGTTGGCCGTTTTGTAGGCAAACTGCATGGCATTGTCAAGGTTTTCAGAAATCACCGCATGTTTGGTATACTCCAGATTCTGGGGATCATTGTCAAAGAGTTCCGCTTGTTCTTTCTTTACCACAATTGTTGGTATCTGTTCTGAGAAAAATGCGCTTGGGTAGCCGCCCCAGGCATAATTGTGAATGACCATTTTAACCGCAGGATTAACCGGCGCAATGTCGTCAATCAGCGGCTTGCCGTTTTTTCCGTAAAAAGCTTCAGTATACCAGGTATATGGCGGCAAATCCCCATCAAGATCAAACAGATCGACGTTGGCCCCTACCATATTGGCATAAATGACACCGGCCGCAAACACATAAGGCACCGGGCACGGGAAATCCAGTCCCACAATGCATTCGTCAATCTCGCCAAGCAAGGTCATTATCTTCCCGTAATAATTAAGACCGACAAAAGTAAGATAGTCATTCAGTTCAAAGAGATCATTGGCAGCCACAACACCAACCACGCCGCTGGGTGCCATATCTAAAAACGCAGTAAAGGCAAATTTTGATTTTACAAACTCTGACTCAAAAATCGACCGGGCTGTAAAATTGGCTCCACGCGGCCCCAGGTTCTGGTGATACGTGGAACGGGTTTCAATCCGGGCATAACTCATACCAAACGGTTTTACGGCCCTGTCCACATGGCGGTGAAAGTGCACTTCCCTGACATCACTATTATGGGCATGCACAATCCAGTCGGCATCATACACCGACTTAAGCCCATATAACGTCCCAATTTCTGTTTTAATAGGAATGCCTTCATCAATTGGGGCGATACATCTGGCTTTCCCCTTAAAATGCACATCCAGCTCATACTGCTTGATATACTCTTCCGTCTCACGAAAACGCAGTCCATTTCCGGCCCGCAGTCTGATATCAGTGGCGCCGGTCTTCCTTTCAATCTCGTCACGCACTACTTTCAGAAATGTCGCATAGGGCTGACCGCCTAACAAAGTAAAACCATGATGTGAGGCAAGTACATTAACAGATTGTCCCGGCTTAATCATGGACATGTCAACATCTTGCAAAGCAGCGACTGCCGCCTTTTTAATCAGGTCAAGCCCGTCCCCTGCCGCACTGGGATAAATGACCTCAGGTGCATCAGGAAACAGCTCCTTAACCATTACCGAAGTCATCTCCGGATATTCGGCCATCCTTTTTGTCAGAAGATTAGGATGAATACCATATTGTGATACTTTTGCCGCTGTCGGTATAATCGGTTTGCGCATCAACGATCCCCCCTGCTGCCTTTTGCTTTAATTACCTTTTCTAAAATCTTGATATCTTCGTCAAAATAGAAGCCACTTGTTTTATATTTTTCTTTGATTTCCGGTGAAATGTCCCAGAGTGTAGGCGTAATACCATACCATTGATACCCATCAGGACGCTCGGGATCAATGCCGGCTGCTTTCAGGATTCGCAGTATCGGCTGGATACACTCAACCTTGCACCCCATACGAATGCCTGTCCTGCGGGAAATTTCCTCTGGTGTTTTGGCCCCGGTCAGGACAGCTGCTGCTACTTCTTCAGCCCGGGTAGCGGTACAGTAGCAGATAATTTGTTCCGGATGCATATGGGCAGTTTTACATAATTCCTTGATTTTATCGTAAGGAACATCCTCCACATTAACGGCTACCGTGTAAGGTTTTTCCAGCTTGACCATAGCAATGGCATATACGGGGCAGCGTTGTTCACAGGCGCCGCAACCACGACAAAACTCTTCATTGACAATCGCTTTTTTATCCTTGATAACAATGGTTGCGGCCGGGCAAACCTTACTGCAGATAGCGCAGCCAATACATTTATCTGCATTAATCAACGGTTTTAGAGAAATGAGTTTCAAATGAATACCTCCCTTATTGAAATAAAAAATCATCGCAAAATCTTTTTTACCACATTCATCTTTTCTGTTTAAGCATCCCCCCCATGATGCGCTATAACTCTATATGGTATTACAGCAAATGCAACAATCGCTATTGTCTCCCATTGTCGCACGCCGTTCATACTACTTCGTAAAAAAACACAGTAAGAGAGTGCATTGGACACCTCGTTAGCGTGTTTATACTATTTATCTTTTATAGCCTAATTGCGTTGAGATTGTGTTGGCAGTATCAACGACATCGGCAATAATCTGATCTAATTTTTCAGGATTCATACGTTGCGTAGGGCCGGACAAGCTGATTGCTGCAATAACTTTCCGGCGATGATCGCGTATCGGTGCGGCAATACATCTCAGTCCGCTTTCAATCTCTTCATCATCCACAGCAAATCCCTGTTGACGGATTTTTTGGAGGTGTTGCTGCAAGGCAGCCCCATCTGTAATTGTTTTTTCCGTGAATTTTTTTAATTTCTTTTCAGAAACTATTTTTTCGACTTCTTCATCAGCCAAACCGGAAATCAGCATTTTACCTACTCCGGTACAATGTGCCGG
>JAQSXM010000037.1 GCA_029256645.1 Sporomusa sp.
ACAATAAAGGATCGCAAAAAAGAGATATCCATATCATTTTTTCTCCCCTGCTATGTAGAATATTTTGAACATTAGTTTAATTATAGATTTACAATCCATGGATTGCAACAGCCTGCAATCCATTTTAAGTATTAATGGTGAACAGGTATTTGAATTTTACGTGACAACTGGTTTCGCTTTATTATAGTACTAGATCCAATAGTCAGAAAATTTCCGACCGAAAGACTGCCAGGGAGAAGGTGAGTAATCGTCATGATAGCGGCATGTTGGAAATAGGAAACAAACTAAACAAGGAGCTGATGAGAGCATGAAAACTGGACAGGAATTGTACACAGAGCACTGGAACCGGCTCGCAATGGCAGCATCACTGCAAAAGACTGACCGAACCCCGATCTACTTACATGCCGGTCCATTTGCTGTTAGGCAGGCCGGCGGAAAAATGTCTGACTTAGTCACTAATATTGAGTATGGGCAAGAACTGGCTCTTAAAGGGCTTCTGGCCCTGGGAGATATTGACGGTGCCGATATTGTCGAGTATCCGGTTATTGCCGGTGTTCCCTTTCTGGGACACACCAAACTTCCCGGACGTGACCTGCCTGAGGATATGCAATGGCAGATTGATGAACGGGGCGAGATGACTGAGGCTGATTATGACACCATTATTAACAAGGGGTGGAATGTTTTTTTTGCAGACTTTTGCCAAAGACATCTGGGCAATGCGCTCGAAGATCTACAATATTTTGGCAAAGTAAAAGAACAAGCCGAAAAGAATTTCATGGCAGCTGGAGTTGTACAACTATCAGGCATATTTGCCGGGCCGGCCTTTGGCGCTATCTGCGGCGGTCGCTCGATCAGCAAATTTATGCGAGATTTGCATAAGATTCCGGATAAGGTGGAAGCAGCTTTGGAAGCAGCACTGGAAGACAGAATCGCCAACTTTCAGAAACAAATACGTTCATCCGATAAGCAGTTTTCAGTTATTCTGGCAGTGGGTCGGGGCGCTGGCGATTTCTTGACAAGGAAAGCCTTTGACCGGTTTGTATGGCCTCATATCAAGAAGATCGTGGAGGTGATGGTTGCAGAAGGGGTATTTGTGCATTTGCATATGGATATGAGTTGGGATCGTTTTTTGGATTATTTTCTGGAATTACCTAAAGGCAAGTGCATTTTTGCACCAGACGGTTCCACTAACATGGCCAAGGTAAAAGAAGTGCTGGCTGGGCATATGTGCGTTATGGGGGATGTTCCCGCTGCCCTGCTGACATTAGGTACCCCAGATGAAGTTTATAGATACAGCAAGCGTCTGGTAGATGATTTCGCCCCAACCGGATTTATTATGGGAGCTGGCTGCTGTGTACCGCTTAATGCTAACCCGGAAAATGTCAAGGCAATGGTTGCGGCCGCCATCGGCAAGTAAACTTTCAATTAAAAATAGGAGAGTGAATGGGATGAGTGATAAACAATATGGCTTTGTCACCAAAGCTGCGGTACTATCGGTTGCTTTACTCATGTATACCACAGCAACGACAACCCCCGCCCTGGGTGCAATTGCCAAAGCCTTTCCCGATGTAAGCCCTGATACCGTAAAACAGATTGCCTCATTACCTTCTTTGATGATGATCGTTGGATCATTGCTTACTGGTCAGCTTGAGCGTTTCATGACCAAAAAGGCCATCTTATATATCTCGATGACCGTCCAGCTTATTGCCGGCGTAATCCCCGCCTTTTACGGCGATATGACCCTGATTTTAATTTGCCGGGCGTTCTTTGGGGTTGGCTATGGCCTGGTATTCCCACTGGCCTCTTCACTCATTGCTGATTTGTTTGACGGCCGGGAGCGGGATACTCTCATGGGGCTTAAAAGCGCTGTAGGTGCAGCAGCAGGTATTGTATTTCAGATGCTGGGTGCTTATTTAGCTGTTATCTCCTGGCGGCATGCATTTTTAGGCTTCCTGCTGATCATCCCCATTTTTCTCATGATCTTATTTAAACTGCCTGAACCTGATAAGAAACCGGCACCGGCGGCAACTGATGCTGCTTCCCAAGCCCGGTTAACCCCAGCCACCTGGTATATCTGCATATTTAATTTGTTTTATAACATGATTCAGTTCTCTTTTATGACCAATGTAGCTATTGTCATGACAACAGCCAAAATCGGCAGTGCCATGGAAGCCGGGATGGTGCTGACCGCATTTACGGCCGCCGCTTTTGTCGCCGGTCTGGCGTATGGCAAGGTATCGCAGGTTTGCAAACGGTATACTGTCGCACTTGCGGTTGGTTTAGTCGGACTCGCCTTCCTGGTTCTGCTCAATGTAGATACCTATGTCATGTTTCTTGCCGCAGGCGCTATCTTTGGCCTGGGATTTGGAACCTATAATCCGGCGGTTACGCTGCTATTAATTGGTACTGCCCACAAGTCTGCCGCCACTCTTGCTTTATCGTTTTTTGTTGCCTTGATGGGCGTCGGGCAATTTTTATCGCCAATTGCGCTTGGTTTTATCACCAAAACACTTGGTTTTGCAGGTCCTCTAGCCGCATGGAAGGTAGCGGCACCAACCTGTCTGATTGCTGCTGTGGTATTGACTTTACTAATCGCTTTCAGTAAACCCAAGAGTACAGGCACTGTGCACATGTAGTTTGAATAATGATGCCAATCCGGGTTGCCGGAAGGGTAAAAACGGAGGATAACAATGAATTTTAAGCAAACCGAAGAACAAGAATTGTTGCTGGAAAGCCTCAGGGAGCTGATCGTCCGTGATGGCTCGGAGGATTATTTCCGGGATTGTGATGAGAGGCATCAATATCCTGATCGATTTATGAAGGCGCTGCTTGAAGGCGGTTTTGGCCTGCTCGGTATACCGGAAGAATACGGCGGCACCGAAGTTGATAATCTGACATTAATGATGGTAGCCGAAGAATTGACCAAAGCTGGCGTGCCCAGTTATCTTTACGGTAATGCGTTGCCGGTTGATGATATGCTGACCTTTGGCAGTGATGAGCAGAAAAAGATCACAATGGAGTATGTCAAACAGGGAATTATGCCATTTTGCTTAGGGTTCAGCGAGCCACAGGCAGGATCAGACAGCAGTGCTATGGCCACAACATATACCCGCAGCAACGGTAAAGTTTACATTAATGGCCATAAGACATTTATTACCGGGGCAAATCGTTCGCCCTATATGCTGTGTATGGCTAAAGATCCTGAAAGTATTGATCCGGCTAAGGCCTTTACCATGTGGTTTGTACCCATGACGGCACCGGGAATAACGGTTGAGCCCTTGCCGAAACTTGGTATGAATATGGTGGATAGCTGCGAAGTCTACCTGGACAATGTTGAAGTGGCAGAGAAAGACTTAGTGGGCGCGGAGGGTAAGGGCTTTGTACAACTGATGAAGAATTTTGAAATAGAGCGCCTGATGCTGGCAGCAGCAACGATGGGGGCTGCGGAGTGTGCTTTTGGCGATGCGGTCCGCTATGCCAATCAACGTATCCAGTTTGGCAAAAAAATTGGACAATTCCAACTAGTCCAAGAAAAATTAACCTATATGGCCATTAAAATTGAAAACATGCGTAACATGATCTACAAGACAGCCTGGGAGAAAGATAATGGAGTCTCCATAAAAATCTCGTCAACCCTGGCTAAGCTCTACTGTGCGCAAGCGGCTTTTGAGGTTATCGATGACGCTATGCAGATTCTTGGCGGGATTGGTTATACGACAGATCATCGTGTTTCCCGGCTGTGGCGGGATTCACGCGTGCAGCGGATTGCCGGCGGCACTGACGAGATTATGATTCATATTGCCGGCAGAGCCATTTTAAAAGAATACGCTAAATAGCAATAACCTGACGATAGATTTAAATCATTTATTATCGATAAGAATGAATTTACTGGGGGAAACATTATGACAGAAAAAACTGTTGTACCCGGATTTGGGGCATTATCAGGTGTAAAAGTAGTCAATGCCTCACTTACGATTGCCGGCCCATTCGCAGCCCAGATGATGGCCGATTTTGGTGCAGATGTCATCTGGATAGAAAGCCCTTTAATGATGGATATTGCTCGTACAGGCTCACAAATGCTGGGGCAGCAAGACCGTCGCAATCAGCGGACAATATCACTTAATATCCCCTCGCCGGAGGGCAGGGAAATATTTCTTAAACTGCTTAAAGACGCTGATATATTTATTGAAGCCTCGAAAGGTGGCCAGTATGCCAAATGGGGACTAACAGACGAGGTCTTATGGGACTGTAACCCGGCATTGGTTATTGTCCATATTTCCGGCTTCGGCCAGGATGGGATCAAACGGCATGTGGCGCGCCCTTCCTTTGACCCCATTGCGCAGGCTTTTGGCTGCTTTATGAATTTGAATGGCTTTCCGGATAGACCGCCAATTGCGGCAGTGCCGTTTGTAGCCGATTATTTTACCGGACTTTTTGCTTTGAGCGGGGCGTTAGCGGCCTTGCATAAGGCCAGGGAGACAGGTAAAGGTGATAGTATTGACGTTGCCCAGTATGAAACAATGATCCGGCTCCAGCCCTATGTACTGGATTACATGAATTTAGGGGTTAAACCACAGCGTGAGGGAAGCCAAAGTGCGGTGCTTGCCGGTTGGGGAAGCTTCACCTGTCAAGACAAAAAAAATATTTTTATAGCAATCGGTGGTGGCGGTGTGCTCAAGAATGCCCTGCACTTCTTAGGTCTGGAATTTGGGTCTGCAGAGTTCCCCAGCAATAAACCTAACGTCTTTAAGGGAACCCCCGGGGGCACACTGCTGAACAAAAAGCTTGAAGAGTATTGTGCGGTTAGGACGGTCGAAGAAGCCGAAGCCGAACTTATTGACGCCGGTGTTCCTTGTAGTGCCATTATGGATTATGAAATGGCGGTAACCCATCCGCATTATCAGGCTCGCGAAGTATTTATTGAGTGGGAGACCATGAGTGGTGAAAGAATAAAAGGCATTAATGTGTTCCCTAAATTTAAACACAATCCTGGTAAAGTCTGGCGGGCGATGCCGGGGATTGGTATGGATAATGAGGAGATTCTTTCAAGTTTAGGCTTGTCCGACGGTGAAATACAGAATTTATATGAGAAAAAGGTAATTGTGAAAAGATAGCCCAAGGAGTAAATCGAAGTAACTTACTTTACTAACAACAAGAGGTGAAATAAGTGAACGTAATAGCCTGTTACAAGGTTGTGCCTGATGAACAAGATATTGTTATCCGTCCAGACCGCACACTGTCTTTTGATAAAGCGGAGTGGAAGATTGGTCAATACGACCTGCATGCCATAGAAACCGGTATACAAATTGTCGAAGTGGCGAGTGGCAAGCTGTCAGCACTTAGCATCGGTTCCAGACAACTGGAAAGCACCAAGCTGAAGAAAGGTATTCTCTCACGGGGCCCGGGAGATCTCTTTCAGGTGATTGATGAATCCCTGGCCGTGGCTGACTCATATCATACAGCCAGTGTTTTAGCTGCTGCCGTTAAAAAGATAGGCGGTATTGATCTGGTACTGTGTGGTGAAGGCTCTTCTGATCTTTATGCCCAGCAAGTGGGTGCGCAACTTGGCGAATTACTGGCTATGACAACAGTTAATGCCGTCAGTAAGCTTACCGTTGAGGGGGATAAGCTTATTGCCGAGCGCACATTGGAAGAGGAAGTTGAAGTGGTGGAAATCTCGTTACCGGCAGTTGTCTCTGTTACCACAGATATTAATTTGCCACGTATCCCTAGTATGAAAGAAATCCTGGCAGCAGGGAAAAAGCCTGTTACACAATGGAGTCTGGCGGATATTGGCCTGGAAATCAGCACCCAAAGCACCGAAATTATTAGTACGCTAGCCCCACTGCAGGCTGAGCGTAAACAGATTATTTTAGAAGGCGAATCAGAAGAAATAATTAATAAGTTCTTTGAGAGTCTCCGCAAAGTGTTGTAGTTGAGAGGAGGAAAATAAAATAGATGAGTGCAGTAAAGAATGTATGGGTATTTGCTGAAAAGCACGAGGCATTAGCTGAACTCTGTGCGGGGGGGCATCAAATCGGAGAGCGTGTATCAGCCTTACTGATTGGGACTAAGAGCGATGCCGAAGAATTGGCTAATGCGGCCGCAGACCAAGTCTACTGGCTGGGAGAAACTGATTCCGCCAGGATGCTGGAAGACTATGTACTCACATTAGTAAAGCTTGTTAATGAGAGACGGCCTGATGTGCTTTTGGTTGGTTCTTCAAAAAGGGCCAGGCTGCTTGCCGGACGGCTGGCAGCAAGGCTGGGAACAGCGGTGCTTGCCGATGTGATGGAGTTTATAACCAGCGGTAAGCAGCTGCAGTGCAAGCGCATGGTCTATGGCGGTGCAGCTGTCCGCACCGAAATATCGGGTGCCAGCACGGTCATTGCTACTGTAGCAGCCGGTATATTTAGTACAACAGCAGTAGTTGCCGCCCCGCAAGGCACGATTGAAAGCGTGGCTTTTGTCGAACCGGGACAAGGCCTGAGACGCCTGGAGAGGCGGGTCAAAGGGGGAGTACACGTTAATCTGGCAGCAGCTAAACGGGTGATTGCCGTCGGGCGCGGTATTGCTAATCAGGAAGACCTGACAATGATCAAGGAATTAGCTAACTTGATTGGCGCAGAGCTTGGCTGTACACGACCGCTGTCCGAAGGTGTTAACTGGTTACCCCGGGAGCGTTATATCGGGGTGTCTGGCGTTATGTTTAAACCGGAACTATATATTGGGATAGGCATCTCCGGTCAGGTTCAACATATGGTTGGCTGCGACCAAGCCGGGACAATTTTTGTAATCAACAAGGATAAAACAGCGCCGATTTTCGCCCAGGCCGATTATGGTGTGATCGGCGATCTCTACAAAATAATCCCGGCTTTGATCGAAAAAGTAAAGGGGAATAAAACACCGCAATGAGTAGCGATAAATATGACGTCATTATTATTGGCGGTGGACCGGCAGGGCTGGCTGCAGCCTATAAGCTGGCGCAAGCGGGGATCGAAGTTGTACTTGTAGAACGCGGCGATTATCCAGGGAGCAAGAATTTGAGTGGCGGTGCTCTCTATAGCCGGGTTTTAGACAAACTTATTCCTGGTTTTTGGGAAGAGGCTCCTATTGAACGCTATATTACAAATTATATTACCTCAATGACCACTCCAGACGATTACTTCAACCTGGAATACAAGAGTAAGGCATTAGGAGGTACGCCCTATAATGCCGTCTCAGTCCTGCGGGCCAAGTTTGACCGATGGTTAGCCGAAAAGGCAGAAGCGGCTGGGGCGATGATTGTTACTGGTATAAAAGTAGAAAAAGTACTGCGGGAGTCAAATCGGATTATTGGTATTAGTACCGGCGATGAGGAGATGCTGGCCGATGTAGTCATTGCCGCGGACGGTATCAACTCGTTCATCGCTCAGGAAGCAGGCTTGCGGGGTCCAATAAAACAGGAACATTTATCTGTTGGAACCAAAGCCTTGATTGAATTACCGCAAGCAATTATTGAGGAAAGATTTAGGCTTATGGGAAAGGAAGGCGCGGCGTATGCCATCCTGGGCGCAGTAAGTCATGGTGTAGCAGGAGGGGCATTCCTGTACACCAATCTTGAGAGTCTCTCAGTTGGGGTCGTTCTGCGCTTAGATGACTTGGTCAAGTTTGCAGTCCAACCGTCTGATATTCTGGATGACTTGCTTGAGCATCCGTTGATAGCGCCATTAGTCAAGGGCGGAAAGATGGTTGAGTATGGCGCTCATATCACCGGTGAAGGCGGGTTGCATATGATGCCGTCCAAGCTCTGGTCTAATGGTATGCTTATCATTGGGGATGCCGCAGGCTTTACTATTAATACGGGCCTGGTTATCAGGGGGATGGACTTAGCGATCGCTTCCGGGATGGCAGCTGCTGATACCGTGATTGAGGCTAAAGCCAGGAGTGATTTTAGTGAGAGCTCCTTAAGTGGCTACAACCGCAACCTCGAACGTTTTGTCATGCAGGATATGAAACTGTATGCCCATGTACCAGGGTTTATGGAAAGCGAGCGCTTGTACAAACAATACGCCCCGCTTGTTACCGGTCTCTTTGGCAAAGCCTACTTACATGATCTGACTCCGAAAGAGCACTTGCTCAGGATTGCCATGAAATCACTGCAGGAAAGTGGCATCCCCATGCTGGGCTTAATCAAAGATGGGATTAGGGGGGCGCGCGCGTTATGAACCGGCTGAGTATATCAGACAAGCTGGCGTTAGACAAATTTGAAGTAGATGAGGGAGTCCCACATATCAATATTAATAACGATCTATGCAAAACATGTGTCAGCAAGAATTGTCTGCGGGTCTGCCCAGCGGGGCTTTACAGTGAACAAGATAGTGGGATTATTGTAGAATGGGCTGGTTGTCTGGAGTGTGGCACATGCCGGGCGGTGTGCAGCCAGGGGGCTCTTGACTGGAAGTATCCCCGGGGCGGCTTTGGCATCATCTATCGCCAGGGATAGATGATGCCAAAGCGTCATTTATCAGCTGCATGAGTGATGTACTGAAATGATGGCCAGTATACAGCGGAGTAGTCGGGAGATGAAAAGATGAACGTGATGAAAAGCGAACTAAAAACGAAAGCGGCGGTCTTATCGGTCGCCCTGCTGTTGTATACCTCAAGTATGACAACCCCGGCAATTGGCGCTATTGCTAAGGCTTTTCCTGACGTAAGTCCGGAATTAATCAAGCAGGTTGCGGCTTTGCCGCCGTTAATGACTATTGTGGGGGCATTGCTTACCGGGCAGCTCGAACAGTTTATGAAAAAAAAGACGATCCTGTATTTCGCGATTGCCATAGAATTCCTGTTTGGGGGAATCATCCCCGCAGTCTACGGCGATATGACCTTTATTTTGGTCTGTCGTGCTATTTTTGGTCTTGGCTATGGTCTTATTTTTCCGCTGGCCTCTTCACTTGTCGCCGATTTATTTGAAGGTCAGGAACGCGATGCCATGATGGGACTAAAAAGTGCCATTGGCGCAGCTGCCGGCATCGTATTTCAGATGATTGGCGGCTATTTAGCAGTGATCTCCTGGCGGTATGCTTTTTGGGGTTTTTTACTGCTCATTCCCATATTTATAGTCATTGCATTAGTGCTGCCTGAACCGGCAAGAAAACCCAAGCCGTCTGCAACTAATGGCTTCTCTAATGGCAGATTAACCCGCCAGACCTGGTATCTTTCTATTTTAAATTTGTTATATAACATTGTGTTATTCTCGTTTATGACCAATGTGGCGATTGTAATGGCAGAAGGTAAGATTGGCAATGCCGCCCAGGCGGGGGTAGTTCTTACTGCATTTACCAGCGGTGCTTTTGCTACTGGTTTGTTATATGGGAAAATAGCTCAGATATTTAGAGATTATACCGCGGCACTCGCAGTTGGTTTGGTCGGCCTGGCGTTTCTGATACTAGCCCATGTGCATACATATCCGCTGTTTGTAATAGCCGGTATTGTCTTTGGTCTGGGATTTGGTATTTATAATCCAGCGCTTACGCTGCTGGTTGTCGGTAGCGCCCACCAGTCGGCAGCTACCCTTGCCGTATCGATTTATATCGCTTTACAGGGAGTGGGTCAGTTTTTATCGCCAACTGTTCTTGCCTTTGTCACCAAGACACTTGGTTTCCATGGCCCGAAAGCAGCTTGGCTGGTAGCCGGGCCAACGCTTATAGTTACCTGTGCGGTTATTATCCTGGTGACAGCTTTACTCAAACTCAAAAGCAAAACCGTTACTAATTCATAATTTGTGTGCTTACACAATCATAAAGAAGGTGGAGTCTATGCGCCGATCCAGGTTAGAAAACCTGCAACATATTTTACCACTGTTGCCATCGCTGTTTGAGGAACCAGTCAGTATTTCGCTAATTGATTTAGAGACATTACTTGTCCTTGATAAAATTGAGCACCCGACTTTGCAGAACTCAACAACTCAACTTCCTCCCAGTTTCCGAGAAACAAAATCGTACAAAATGTTAATTGCCGGTAAGCCGGTAATGATCCGTATTCCCAAGGGAGCCCACGGCAGCCTGGTAGCCAATGTTACTATCGGCGTACCCATTTTTGACGATGATAACCAACACGTACTGGCCTACGTAGGTGTTATACGCTCAACAGAAAAGTATGATGAATTAATTAATTCGGGTCAGGAAATCCTTGCTGCTGTTGAGGAAATTTCCGCCTCAACAGAGAGTCTTGATCTTAGTGGGCAGCAGCTTTCGGAAATGGCCAAGAAGATGAATGCAGACACTAAGCGAGTCAAGCAAGATTCGATTGCAGTTGGCAGTATCTCTAATGAAATAAAAAGAATCTCGGTTTCGACGAATATCCTGGGTATAAATGCTGCTATCGAGTCGGCACGCGCAGGGGAATTGGGGCGCGGCTTTAATATTGTCGCCACTGAAGTACGGAAATTGGCTGAAAACACCAAAGATTCGGTTATTAGTATTGAGGAAAAAATTAATAATGTTCATCAATCTGTTACTGGGCTTGCCGGGTCAATCAAGGATATGAGCAGTTACTGTGAAGCACAAGCTGCAGGCATTAGTGAATTAAGACTAGCCTTGGTTCAAGTTGCGCGTATGGCTGAGAACCTTGTTAAGCTTGGGACGGTGGAAATGCCCAAGTAAAGCCAGCTTACAAGATTAATGCGGCAATAAGTTTTTACCATCTAGTTTATGCATTGATAGTGAACAGCTTTTTGAATTTTACAGTGTCAGCCGGATTAGATTATGATATCAACAAGACACAATAATCAGAAAATTATTTATAGTAAGAGATTAACTGCAGGAGTCATTCTAGCTCTATTAAGCAAATATTGCACAAATGATTATTGCTACGTTATGAAAGGGGGAAATAGTAGTCAACACATAGGATATTCGGCAACAAATAATATTTATAACTTAAAAGGTGGGAAGAAAGTGAAGAAAAGTATAATTGCTCTGGTTGTAATGGCTATCTTCTGTATTTCTAGTGTGGTACTGGCAGCAGCCAATCCCTTCGATGATGTTCCCGCAAAACATTGGGCATATGATGCCGTGAACAAGCTAGCGAAAGATGGCGTTATCGACGGTAACGGAAACCGTACTTTCGGAGGCGACAAGCCTATGACCCGCTATGAAATGGCGCTGGTAGTCGGTAAAGCCATTTCGAATGCTACCAAAGCGGATGCTGAAAATAAAGCACTTATCGAAAAGTTATCTAATGAGTTTCAAAAAGAACTTGAAAATCTCGGTGTACGTGTAAAAGCATTAGAAAAAAAGAGTGATAAACTAACTGTCTCGGGGTTTCTCCATCTATCAGAGCAAGTATGGCGTAACTCGGGTGTTTATGAGGGAAGTTATTTTGCAGCAGGCAAAAATCCCGGTTATGGGTCTGAAAGCCCGCATGCAGATGATGGCCAATGGTTAGCACTAGGTGTCGACCTTTTTACAAGGTACAAAGTAAATAACAACTGGCAGCTGGTCATTCATGACGATCTTACCAGAGATGCTCAGAGCGGTAGTTTTGCAGTAAATTCGAGCGCCTCGGATGGCCTGCTGGCCGGCCAACAACGCGGCTGCGAGATCTATGCGATAGGTTCTACTGGCATCACCAATGTCAAGGTCGGTAAATTTGATTATATACCTGTCTATGGTATGTTTTTGTGGCCTGATAACAAAGCCGTAGTTGGTGCCCAGTTTTCGGTTGGCGATCCCAAAGAGCTGAAAGCAACAGCAACTTACGGCTATTTAAGAAAAAGCTGGACAGGTACCACCGTTAACCCACGCATTCTTTCCGGCACTACCGACAATCGTTATGCCGCATTAGAGTTGACGGCTGCGATTGCTAAAGATGCCAATATCAAAGCAGCCTATCACCGGGTTTCAAATGATGGCAACTACACAAATTCTATTAGCGGGGCCACCGATGTAGTTAAGCCTTATGCCACTACCATGAACTTCTGGGAATTAGGAGCCGATAAGATGCTCACCCCTAAACTAAAACTATATGGTGAAATTGAGCGATCTGATGCAAATACCGAAAACAAAGCGTTTATTGTCGGACTTACTTATGGTAAAGCAGATATTAAAACCCCTGGATCTTTTTCGATTACCGGAAGATATGTCCACTGGGATATCAACTCGTCGGTAAACCATGGAACCTGGATGGCCGGTCAGGCCCATGGGGCTAAGGGTCCTGAATTAGCTTCTAATTTTATTATTGATGAAAATGTGGGTATTATGACCTGGGTCAACTACATGTCTCCAACTGATGGTACTTCCGGTAAGATTAGAACCATCAAAACCGAATTGGATTTTTACTTCTAACATAGCAGGATGATTAGCATCAATAAACAGATATGACGGAATGATAAACAGGAGAGCGATGAAAAAATGAAAACTGCTCAAGAATTACTTCAAGAGCGTACTGCGCGAGTGAAAAAGGCCATAGCATTGGAAAAGACTGACCGAACGCCAATACTTCTTACTGCTGATGCCTTTTGCGCATATCATATGGGTGTGAAGATGTCTGATTTTGTGTGTGATGTAAAACTATCTTCGGAAACTATTTTTAATTCTTTAAAGAACTTAGGCGATGTTGATGGTACCGGCGGTGCATTCTGTGGAGCGCGATTGTTTCCTCTCATGGCCTATGCAAAAATGAAGTTGCCTGGTGTAGAGTTGCCGGATAATGCTTTTTGGCAGATTGATGAACAAGAATTAATGACAGTAGATGATTATGACACAATTTTAGACAAAGGCTGGAATGCTTTCAGTCAAGACTTTCTGGTAAATAGAATGCATATTCCGGTTGCTGAGCTGATCGCAGAAACAGTGAAATTGCCGCAATTGCGACAAAACTTTGTTGATGCAGGTTATGTGGTCTACATTGGTGCCGGTGCATCCATTACTGTTAACGAATATCTGAGTGCTGCCCGTACGTTTCCCAAGTTCTTGAGGGATTGTTTTAAAATGCCGGACAAAGTTGAAGCAGTACTAGATGTAATATTAGCAGAGACATTGGAGAAAATTAGAAAGCAAATACGTGGTTCAAACTCCATTGTAGTATTTGTTTCCCCTTCACGTGGTGCCAGTCAATTCTATTCCCCCAAAATATGGGAACGGTTTGTCTGGAAGTATTTGAAGGCAACTGTTGATGCTATTATTGAAGAAGGCGCTATAGCCAACATTCATATTGATGGTAATTGGGAGCGTGATCTGAAATACTTCAGGTCGTTTCCCAAAGCAAAAGTAGTATTTGAAACCGATGGTGCAACCGACATATATAAAATCAAAGAGGTTTTAGGTGACCACATGTGTATTAAGGGCGATGTTTCAGCTGCCTTACTTACTGTCGGTAAACCGGATCAAGTATACGATTACTGCACAAAACTAATTAAAGATATGGGATCAGGATTCATCCTTTCTACTGGTTGTACGGTACCACCTAATGCTAAAGTGGAAAACGTAAAAGCTATGGTGGCGGCCGCCACAGGCAAGTAAACATTAGCTGATGCAAACTAGCTAGATGCGTTTAGGTTTTTCTATTCCCTTTGTTTTGCATGAGCTTACTAAGTTTGTAGTATAAGTAGCTTGAAGGATCAAGTTTGGCTGCGTTTCGAATACAATACACTGCTAAAACCTCCTGTGGATACCGATTGGGTGCCCGCAGGAGGTTTTTCTTCTAATAGCAGGGATTTTCTGGTTATTGTCCTTGCAGACAACTGTGGATTATCCGAATACTTTACAGAATATTTACCTGTTCTTAATAATTATTTACCAAATTTATGCCATAATGAGGATAACAGATAGATGAGGAGGTTTGAATATTGCAAAAGAAAATATGGGCAGCTCTGGTGATTGCAGCATTAACAATTTCAAATATGGCTGTAAGTTCAGCCGCCGATACGCATATAAGAATCAGTAAGTACGTTGTTGCCGTTCCGACAAAGTTTAACGTAGGGTACACAGGTCAGAACCAGCAGACGTTTCCCAATGGATTTCGGACAGGTTTCGGTTCCGGATTAAGCTTTAAGTCAATGAATAAAGATGGTTCAATTGAATTATATGGCATTACAGACCGCGGCCCCAATGGGGATGGCCCTGGTTATCAAACCGGAGATCAAAATCTTAGTTGCAAATTTTTCCCATCACCTGATTTCCAACCCGAGATTGGGATTATTAAGCTTAAAGACGGTCAGGCTTCGGTGATAAAGACGATTGGGTTAGAGACCAAGCAGGGGCGCCAATTGACTGGCTTGCCGGTTACCCCTGGTTTGATTGGTACAACTAATGAGATTGCTTTGGATGAAAATCTGGCCAATTTGGGCTATGATAATAATGGTCTTGATCCAGAAGGAATCGCTGTAGATAAACAAGGGAACTTCTGGACCTGCGATGAATATGGTCCGTTTATTACTCAGTTTGATAATAAAGGGAAACTGCTTAAAAAATATTCCCCTGGGGATGGATTGCCGGAGATTCTCAAATATCGTGTTCCGAACCGTGGTTTTGAAGGGATTACAAT
>JAQSXM010000038.1 GCA_029256645.1 Sporomusa sp.
ATTAGCCAAAAAGGTATAGGACAATTCCTATACCTTTTTGCTGAAACAATACAGATCACGTGTCTTTAGAAATAGTACTATTGTTTTTACAACCCCTGTTGTCTGACAGTGTTTTTCGAACCCACTACCATGATCAACCCGATTGCCACCAGCAGTACTAGCGCGGAGTAACTGCTCATGGCTGTTTGAAAATCAATCAAATCAACAACCTTAGTTATTAGCAAAGGACCAAAAAAATAGCCACTGCCCCAAAACAGATAATAAGCCCCTGAGATCGTTCCTTTTAAGGAGCCAGATACTATTTCATTCAGGTAGGCCATTGACGCCAGATAGAAAACACCCATACCAAAACCTGCTAGCGTAAGTACCACTATGATTAATGGAAAGCTGCAAGCTGGCATGGCAAGAACCCCACCGGCGACGGTAACCAGCCCTGCAATCATGAAGATACTCCGGCCAAACCTGTCTGACAGCGGACCGATAATGATTTGAGAAAGGCTAATCGCTATATAGAACAAGGAAAAGAACATCCCTATATCAACGGGAGTAAAGCTCTTCTCTACAATTAGAAACACTGGAATATTCGTGTGAAAAATCCCATAACCGGCCCCGTATAGGGTGATCCCTAATAAGGAAAGCAGTGTTTTCCAGGGCCTTATCAAATTAACCATGGCCGAAATATTGAACCTGTCCATTGCCTGATATTCCCCTTTAGAGGAATGATCCACAACAAGGTAGATCGCAATCGCACCGACCAGGCACCCAGCAGAGTAAACCAGAAATACAGCATTGCTGTTAACAATCCTCGCCAAGGCTACTCCCAGAATAGGGCCCAGGGCAAGACCACTATGCATAGCGGCGCTATATATGCCAATAACTTTCCCTTTGGCAAGAGGAAACCGCAATGCCAGCAATGCCGGTGCCAGTGCCCAGACCGGTGCCTCACCGATGCCTTGCAGCATCCTGGCAAAAAATATCATCGCTGAGCTTGTTGCATAGTAAAACACCAGGCCGGTAAGAGAACACAGTAAGTAGCCAAGAACAAGCAGCGGCTTAAACCCGATTCTATCGGCTAATCTGCCGCTGGGAACCTGGAGCAGCAGGTAGGAAAAGGCAAAAGCCGATGCGATATACCCCACTAATCGCCCATTGCCATCAAAATCGACGACACGTTGCGGCAGTTGAGGCATTACCATGCCTACCCCAATCATCATGAACACCACCGCCACAATCAATCCTAAGAGTGTCTTGTCCCGTAGCATAACTATCAAACCCCTTTATTGCAACATGTTTTTCGGAGTTGACGTTGCTTACGGGCCGCGGTGAGAAAAGCCTATTAAATTTTTTATTCTCGCTAAGCACTGACGTCCTCCTTAATTCGCTCCTTTCGAGCCAGGGAGGATGCCTATGATTTCATGTAAGCAGGTAATCCTTCCGGCTAGAAAAGACTGGATTTGGATTTATCGCTACTTACGGGGGGAGGCGGCGCAACTCTCGCTGCGTAACAGACAGTTATAGTTTTAGCTTCCAATTCATATTTAGGGTTCACAATAAAATCTCCTTTTTACACTTTATTACAATTCAATATAGGTATACAAACCAGGGACTAATTTTTGCCTGGCCTTGATCACTACTATTCGTGGAACAGGTTTATTGTCTTTATCGTTCGCTGAATAAATTGTAAAATCCTTCAAATAGCATAAATTTAAAAAAGACACAACCACCGTCCCCCAGTCTTTAAAAAACACAACCACCGTCCCGCAGTCTTTAGGCCCCTGTTATTTAGTGACCATAACAGGGCAGGGCGCGCGGTGCAAAACATAACTACTTACGCTGCCTAATACAAGTTCTTTGAATGTACCCAGGCCTCTGCTGCCCATGACAATCAGGTCATAACCGTTTGCAGCGCAAAATGACACAATGACATCCGGGGGTGCCCCGATTTTCATAAAACCTTGGGCTTGTACTGTTGGTGGCAATTGTTTTAAAGCCTCGTCAATCATCGCTTGACCGGATTCCTGGAGATTTTCAAAAACCCGGTCCGGGATATACACTCCCATATTGCTTTGCCCAACAGAGGATACCACCGCGGCAAGGTTAACAACATGCAATATGCCAACAGATGCCTGACAAACTCCGGCCAGATAAGCGGCATAAGCCAAAGCTTTCTGGGAATTCTCTGACCCATCTACCGGAACAAGAATATTACGGAATGCGAGCATTTTTTACCCCTCCAATATACTAATTAGTCTCTGATGACACCAGCCTTGAGCTATCCGGTTTCCGGCGAATAAATAGCGCCAGCAAACCACCGCCAAAACACACCAGGGAAACGGTATAGAATACATCCTGAAAAGACAATATGGTAGCCTGACGGGAAATCATCTCATTTAAGATCGCCTTAAACATTACATACTGCTGCGGCAGAAATCCCTGTCCGGTTAACCAGCCATGGGCAGCCGTCAATAACATTGAGTTGTCCATTCCCTGGTTCCCCCACAATACCTGCAGCAGCCGGAATATTTCCGGTGAAGAATGGGTCGCTGGATTTAGATATTCCTTTAATACCACAGTATGATATATTTCACGGCGAGTCAATAGTGTCTCGGCTAAAACTACCCCCATACTGCCACCAATAATTTTCGCCAGGTTAAAAATTCCGGAGCCGACGCCAATTTTATCCTGGGGAAGTGATGCTACAGCGCAATTTGTTAATGGCGACATTGTCAAGCCAAGTCCCATCCCAAAGAGTGACAGGCGGATGAAGAAGTCATGGCTGGAATAGTCAGCGCTGATCGTATCTAATGAATAAAGGGCGCCGGCAATCATCATAATCCCGGTAAACGCCGGCAGGCGCGAACCGAAACGGTCAGCCAGTCGCCCGCCGATCGGGGAGAAGACTACCATGGTCGCGGTTAGTGGCAGTAGCATCAAGCCTGCGGTAGTGGAGCTATAACCCAGAATTGATTTCAGGAAAAACGGCAGTAAGAAATTGCCGCCGAAGAAGGCAACAAATGATACAAACCCGACTAAATTAGCCACAGTAAATGTGGCGTTGCTAAATAACCGCATATCAATCATCGGGTTTTGCACCTTGAATTCTACTGCCAGGAATAATACGAATGCTGCAAAGGCCAGGTAGAGTAACGACAAAATATAAAGTGAATCCCAGCCTTCCTTTTGGCCCTGGTTCAGGGCAACAAGCAGGGCACTGATGCTGGTAATCAATAAGGCTGCCCCCAGATAGTCAATGGTGACGGCCGAATTCCGGCTGGATTTCGGGATTACGGCTACAGCAAAGATAACACTTAGTACGCAGACAGGTCCAACAGAAAAGAAAACCCATCGCCAATCAAAACTCTCGATTAAGTAGCCTCCGACTGTCGGCCCCATCGCACTGCCAGCAGCCGCCATAGCACTCCATACACCTAAAGCCTGGCCCCGCTCATGGGCACCAAAGGTTTCGGCAACGATAGTCATTGCATTGGGCAATAACATCCCGGCTCCGATTCCCTGAATAATCCGGAAGATGATCATCATCGCCGAATTTGTGGCAATACCGCATAGTAAAGATGCCGCCGTAAATAAGATTAAGCCAAATATGTACACCGTTTTGGCCCCAAATTGATCACCCAGCTTGCCGGTCAATGGCAGAATGGAGCCATAGGGCAACATATACCCCAGCGATACCCACACGATGGAGTCCATATTAAAGTTTAGTGCTGCCATAATATTGGGGAGGGCAATGTTAACGCAGCTGCTGACATAGGCGCTAAGAACTGTTCCCAGGCACACAGCGCATAAGATAGCATATTTTTTCAACATAATAAACCCTTCATTCCTTGTTACCTGGTGATAATATGAATGACAGCCGACATTCCCGGCTTTAGAACATACCCGGACTCTTCAGCCTGTATTTTGATCGGCAACCGCTGCGTAACCTTGGTAAAGTTAGCAGAGGTATTCTCTGTCGGCAACAGCGCAAACTGTGATCCGGATGCAGGACCGACCTCAATTACCTGGCCGGTGAATTGTTGATTCGGGTAAGCATCGATGGTAAACTCAACGTGTTGACCTACCTTAACGCGGCCAATGTAGGTTTCCTCAATATTTGCGCCAATCCATACATCGGAAAGATTGCTGATACTGAATAGTTGCTGACCAAAGGAGACTATTTCGCCCTCTTCGGTTGACTTAAGGGCAATTACCCCGGAAACAGGGGCTTTAAGCGTTGTATCAGCCAATTGGATTTCAGCGTTTTTTAATATGGCCCGGGCCTGTTGTACCTGAGCCTGGCCCACCATTATATCTTCTTGCCGTGAGCCTTCAACACTCAGGCTATATTGCTCAGTGGCTGCGCTGTATTGAGCCTGGGCAATCTCAAACGCGGTTCTGCCGGCATCACGTTGCTGAACAGCGATCGCCCCTTGTTGATACAATTCTTCGTCCCGTTCACTATTTCTCCGCGCATTCTCCATACTGGATTTTGCTTGCAAGACGGTGGCATTAGCCTGTGCTATCTCTTGCGGCCTGTTGCCGGCCATCGTCGCCGCCAGCTTAGCCTGCGCCATCGCCAGATTAGCCTTCGCCTGGTCCACCTGTGCTTCAAATTCTTGCTGTTCAAGCGTAGCGATTACCTGACCGGCCTTGACAGTATCGCCTTCTTTAACTAATATTTTTCCGATTCTGCCACTGATTTTTGCACTCACTGCAACAATTGTACCTTTTACCCTGGCGTCATCTGTGGCTACAATCCGGCTACTATGAATCCACCACCATAAGCCGCCGGCAATCAAAATCGCCACCAGCAAACCGCAAATCATGATCATGTGACGATTGCTTAGTTTTGACGTCCCTGTACTCACAAATTTCCCCTCACCTTTTCCTCTGGTTATAACTCTTACTGTAATTAGATATGTTGTATATCCCTAATAATACTAATGTGCGAGTAAATCTGCGCGTAAAATAGCAATCTTCCCTTCCAGCAGCTTTAGCCGCTCTTCCAGCATAACCTCCAATGCCGGTATGCGGGCAAGGCCACCTTCGGTAATGGTATAAATCCGCTTTCCTCGCGTAACAGGACTATCCCATTCCCCGACCAGATATCCTTTTTCCTCCATTATCCGCAATAAAGGGTACAGGGCATTGGTATTTGGGGTATAGGCTGTTTGCGTTCGTTGCTTTATTTCCTCTGCTAGTTTATTCCCATGTGCCGGTCCATACTGTAGTATTTTAAGTATGTATAATCCCAGAACTAATCTCATGTAACTCAAATAATCGTTTTTTTTTGTCGACAAGCATATCCCTCACTTATTATCAATATTATTATTAATAATATCAATCTTTTTTTTCCAGGTCAATATGTTAAATAACATTGTAATCATTAAGTTATTTTTTTAGCCGCTATTCTTAGCAGAGTTATAACTATATTGGAACAGACCGCTAAAAGCCCACAGGAACAACAAGAACTAGCCACCCTATGCTGCAGCTAGTTCTCTTGCGAATTCCAGTTGTTATTCATGACCTTATTCTCATCAGTAGTCGTTGTTGCGTCTCCCCGATTAGCCCCCGGCGATTGCTTAACGCTGCCAATAGGGTGGTTTCGGTCCAACCAACGCAAGAAAATGGTTATAGATTCGCGGCGGATTATCTTTTTTCAAGATACAAATCTTTATACTGTGGGGGGCAGTGCCATGTAAACAGGAATGGGCTACACTCCCTGAAACGATGGCATCACACCAAATGTAACCAAAGATGAAAGCCTCCGGGGATGACTCCTTTACGCCGCCACTAACCAGGTCCCAGAGGGGATTGGACACCTCACTAACATATACCTGGGCAATCTCCCAGCTATTCCATTGTCTGCGCACAGAAACCAGTTCCATTGCGTCAACCGGTTTATTAATTTTTGCTTTTGGTTTTGGCTTTGACTTCATATGGTCCCCCCTCTCATATCTATATTTTAACTCATTTGTCAATTTGTTATATTAAGAAGATTATTACCAGGAATCATTCCTGCTAACAAGGTTACTTTTATGTCTGCAAAATCTGTCTTTACCGCAGTAGTTCCTTCCACTTCGGCTCGACCAGCATAGATAGCTTCAGCAAGTGCTACTGTGCGTCGGATAACAGTCGGGTGGGTTAACTCAGTCATAATAATAGTAAAGCCACACCGGAATAGGCGGCATGCGATACCGGTGGCTATATCACCGACCCCTTTAATAAGAACAACTTGGCTCATGAATACCTCCAGCTAGTATCCAAATGGGTTAGCAGCCTTACTCCCGATTAAGGCTTTCAGCAAGTTGATCCATACGCTGCCCCATGATATTTGCCTGTTGAACTGCCTCCGTTAAATGAGAAATAGCTGCGGCAATTTGAGATATTACAGTGTCCATTTGATGTACTTGCCTTGTCGTTCCGGCACTTTGTTCCTGAATAGCCCGGACAATGATCTCACCTTTTTTGATTGACTCAACGCTGTGTGCAGCCAGCTTACGAATTTCTCCGGCTACAACCCCAAAACCACGCCCTTCATCGCCGACCCTGGCAGCCTCGATCGCGGCATTTAACCCCAGAAGGTTGGTTTGGTCGGAAAGTGTTTTAATCATCTGCAAAACTTCATTGGTTTCTTTAACTTTCAACTGTGATTCTTCCGCATATCTTGCCAATTCTTTGCTTGTACTTGTCACTTGCTGGGTCTGAGCAAATATTTCCTCGGAAGTACTGGCTAAAACACTTATATTATCAGTAAGCGTGGCAGCTAGTTCTTTTAGGGCTTCTTGCTGCTCAATCGTCTCATACGCGCACACCGAACCGATAACTTCATTGTCTTGATTGTAAATGGGAACAGCAATCGCAATCAATACCTGTCCGTAAATGGCCTTATCCAGACGCGCCGTTACTCGCCGCTTTCCCTCCATAGCGCGGGAAATTGCGTTTCCACCCTTTAATACCGTCCCTGGTTTAATCTTTAGATCTATTTTCGTCCCCGGCTTATAAAAAAGAATCTTCTCACGATCAGTGAAACTGAGACCAACACCGCTAATAAACAACTCACTGATTTGTGGAAGAACATATAAAAACCGTTCAACTATCTCTTGATTGCGTTCTGGCATTGTGCTTGCGCCTCCTTTAGTTTGACAACCTTCTGCGACAGAAAATAAGGCTTCTCGGTCTTTTAAATCGAGAAGCCTTTTTGGGGATGCCCTACAATGATTTTACTTTGGCCAGAAGATCAATATCTTCTGGTGAAACTGCCTGGATCACGATGCCATGCGGGTTTGGCTTACCTTGCTGGTCAACATTTACAAATGTTATAAAACCGTCTACAACAAACTCATCAGACGGATGAAGCACTATTTTTACGTAGGCGACCAGGCTGGTCCTGCCGGCAGTTATAACTTTACTCTCACAGCGTATAAGACTGCCCTTCTTTACCGGCCTAGTGAAAACCATTCCATGAATTTTTGCGCAGACGGTGGCTTCCGGCGAAGTAAGTGAAGATACCGCTATAAAACCAGCCTCAACAAACCATTCCGCTCCCCGTCCAGCAAATAAAGTGCCATGATGATTTAAATCTCCACCTTTTACTAAACGGCACATCGATACTGTTTTGACCTCCAACTCTGTTCCCCCTTATATTTCATAGAATACTCAATCCAAGTATTCCGGCAGCAATCCTTATTAATTATTTGCGGTAATCTCAGTTCCCTTCGTTTCTTTCATCATTAATACCAGTGCAGCAGCTACAATGAAAGCGAGCGATGCCGTGCCGATAGCCATACTAAAGCCAACTTTCGGAATTAAATAAGTAATGATTATCGGTCCAACAAAGACTACCGCACGTCCCCCGTTGTAACAGAATCCGGTTCCAGTGGCCCGAACTTCCGTAGTATACAGTTCAGAAAATAAAGCCCCATAACCACTATAATATCCTGTGAAATAGCCCAGGATTATGCCCACCAGGGGTAGATATGCCAGGCCGCTATTAGTGACAGTGTAAATAAACAATGGAATTATCAATGCCATTGCCACAAAGAATGCAGCAAAAATCGGACGTCTGCCATACCTGTCTGCCAAAAGTCCAAACATTAGATATCCACAGAAAGCACCAATACTGGTCCAGATCATAAATTCGGCACCTTTGGTAATTCCAAGATTCAGTGTTTTGTCAATATAAGTCGGCAAAAATGTAAACAACGTCCACCAACCATACATGCCAAAGCTTGAGACTCCAAGACCCAAAAGGGTATTACGCAAGTTTTGGGCATTGAATAATTGAACAAGAGGCATGGCAGTTGTAGTATTCACGGGTTGAGATGCCTGCATTTTTTTACGTTCCAGCCAGACTGAAGATTCTTTTACAAAGAACAACACGCCTATAAAGACAAGAACAGTAGGAATTATTGTGGCGTAGAACATTCCCCTCCACCCATATAGAGGGATTAAAGTATACGCAAACACAGCCGCCGCAAGTAGCCCAAAAGTCCATCCAGTTTGTAATGTCCCAACTGCAACCCCCCTGCTTTTTGCAGGCCATATTTCAGAAACTAAAGCCATTGCTGCTGGCCATAACCCGCCGAGGCCAAAACCTACAAGCCCCCTATAGATATATAGTTCATTTAGCGACGAGGCAGTACCTGTCAAGAGGTTAGCGGTGCCGTATAAAAAAATGGATAGTAACACGGTTGGTTTACGTCCGATTTTGTCACTAAGACTGGCAATTACTATTCCACCAATTGCAGTAGCTGCTAAGAATACCGATACTACGCTAAAAGCCTGCGCCATAGTAACGTTTAGATCTTTTATTATTGAAGGTACGGCGTAAGCATAGATAGTAGCATCCATGGCATCAAATAACCAGGCCCCGAATAACCCCATTAAAGTAACCCCATGAACCTTAAAAGCACCAAAGAAGGACGAAAATATGTCTGTCACTTGAATATTTGTATTGCCTGGTACAGTCTTTACTTCCATTTTAAAACCTCTCTTTTTTGTAGCAATATGAACCCAATCGGAGCATAATTTTAAAAAAGACTTGAAAAACTTTAAGTTTTCATGGCAGAATAGACATGGATATGCTGTTTGCAGCAGCATATTCGTCAACCGGCGTTGAAAAGCATCTTACCATTCGTTCAGAGTGAGGGCTGTTCAACGCCTTTTTCATTTTCATTACAAAGGCAGGTTGCGCATCTTCAGCAATCATGGTTTTTGAGCACCGGCATTCAATTCTTCTTGTTTTCGAATTGCTCGCCACACTTTTTCCGGCGTTAGCGGTAAGTCTTTGATTTTAACACCTACCGCATCCCGCACGGCCTCTGCGATAGCAGCGGTCGGTGATATTACCCCGCTTTCACCAAGACCTTTGGCACCATGAGGACCTGATCCGTCTTGATTTTCAATAAATGCACTTTTCATGTCGTGGGGTATATCCATGGCAGTAGGTATTCTATAATCGATTAGTCCACCATTCTTCAGCCGCCCCTGGGAATCAAATATTAATTGTTCAAATAGTGTGTGGCCCAGCGCCATAATTGACGCACCTTCTTCCTGGGCCTTAGCTTGCAACGGGTTTATGGCTTTGCCTACATCGCTGACATTTACTAATTTAGTGACTTCTACTTTGCCAGTTTCAGCATCCACTTTCACTTCTGCCGCAGTGAAAATCATTTCCCAGAAGTCGGTTAATCCACCTAATGGATGTTCCAGATCTTTAGTGCCTTTAAATGTACCTTTACCGATGATTTCCCCTTGATTGACCCCCAAATACATTTTCAAAAGATCCGGGTATGATATCGCTAGTCTGCAGCCCGTAATTACCCCACCAGACGCGTTCACCTCCTCTCCCTCATCATTCAGATTCAACTCATGCGCCATTGCTTTTATTTGATCTAATAGGTCCTGACAAGCCAACTCAACAGCATTACCCATGCTTACTGTAGAACGGCTCCCTGCTGTTGATAAATCAAAAGCCACTGCGGCTGTATCGCCCATGATCACTGTAATTTGTTCTACCGGTAACCCTAGCGCCTCGGCAGCGATTTGTGCCATCACGGTTCGAGCGCCCTGCCCCATTTCGGTAGTTCCAACGCTTACAGTGAGACTATCGTCCGCATGAAGTTTTACAATTGCATTTGAGACTGCAGCAGGGATGGGATTTTTTATACCAATCGCGATCCCTCGCCCAGTATTTTCTTCTTTATCGTTAGTCCACCCGATCATATTAGCTGCTAATTGAAGACCTTGTTTCCAATTCCCGTCTACCGGCGTGTCGCCTGGTACTAGAGTCTCACCCTTCTCTGGTATGTTTAAGAGCCTGATCGCTAATGAGTCAATGCCTAACAGTTGGCTAGCCTCGTTCATCTGAGACTCGATGGCCCATACGATTGGCGGCATACCAAAACCGCGCATCGCTGTGGCCGGTACAGTATTTGAGTATATCGCCTTCGCCGCAATCCTCGCGTTAGGAGTTCGATATGGTCCACAACCCAAATAACCCGCTTTAGCGACTATTCGCGGTGCAGCATCGGCATAGGCCCCCATTAAGTAGTCCGCTCTAACGTCCTGAAATACGATGTGACCTGAGCCATCGAATCCGGTTGTAATTTTAACGTTGTTGGAAAGTCTGCGAGCGGTAAAAAAACTGTCTTCGATTGTAAATGACAGTTTTATCGGTTTTCCGGTGAGAAGCGCAAGATAAGCAGCCAATGGTTCATATTTGGAGTAGCCTTTACCGCCGAAACCACCCCCAATAGCGGTTGGTATAATACGTACTTTAGATTGAACTAATCCCAGTGCCGTAGCAATGACACGGCGTAGTATAAAAGGGTGTTGTACAGGAGACTGAACCGTAACACCGCCATCTTGCAAATAGGCGATGACGCAATAGGGTTCTATTGCTACATGATTTATCATTGGGAAGCTATAGGCATTCTCAATAATATGCCGACACTCCTTCTTAGCAGCATCGACATCGCCCCATCCATAGCTAGTTACACTATGCACATTGGAACTGCAATTTTGGCCATTACCGCCTGCGTGAACAAGTGGAGCATTCTCCTGCAATGCATCCTCAATCGTGCATACAAAAGGCAGTGCCTCATACTCAACCTTTATCTGGTGGACAGCATTTTTGGCACTCTCTTCACTGACCGCCAGGACTACGGCAATTACTTCCCCGTGATACCTGACCTCCCCGTCGGCGAGTATCGGCTGATCAGAGAATACCGGACCGTACCGTGGGACAGGCTTAGGCAAATCCCGGGCTGTAATAACGGCAACAACTCCAGGTACTTCCTTTGCTTTTGTTGTGCTAATACTTAGAATACGTGCATGTGCGTATTCTGAACGTAACAATTTACCGTGCAGCATACCAGCCATTACCATATCATTTGCGTAAGGCAATGCTCCTGTAACCTTACTAACGGCGTCTGTTCTTTGGACGTTCTTTCCTACATAATTTAATTCCATATCTTCGCCCCCCCTTTTTCAAAGAGTCCAACAACTAGCCCTTACACCTTGGGGCTGATTTAAGAACCGCGTTTACAATCCTATGGTACCCTGTGCAGCGACACAAGTTCCCGGCTAATGCTTCCCGAATCTGATCTACACTTGGATCAGGTTTTTCCATTAATAATGCCTTAGTAGACATGATCATTCCAGGCGTACAAAAGCCACACTGGACTGCCCCTTCTTCAATGAAGGCCATTTGAATCGGGTCTAGCTCACCTTCTGCTGCTAACCCTTCAATGGTAACAACTTCCCGGCCATCTACTTCCGGCGCTAACATGATGCAAGAGTTGACAGCCTTGCCATCCACAATGACAGTACATGCTCCACACTCACCCTCACCACAGCTCACTTTAGTGCCAAGCAGACCTAATTGTTCCCTCAACACATTCGCTAGAGTATGATGCGCTTGCACTTCCAGCTGACGTAAAGTGCCATTGATTTTAAAAGTTACACATATAACATCTGTGGCCACAAAGCTCACCCTTTCATGCCTATTCTATCGAAAGCTGTTCTTATAGCCCTTCGCGCCAAAGTCTCAATCATCGCTAAACGATACTCACTACTGCCGCGAAGGTCGGTTATAGGGCTAGCCTCGCTGATTGCTTGCTGAATACCGAATTCCATATCCCGGCTATCCAAGGCTGCTTCCTTCAGCAAAGTTTCCGCCTTATAGGCTCTAAACGCCCGCGGGCCGACAGCCCCGAAAGCAAGTTTAACAGTATGACTTTTATCAACATAGGCTGCCACACCGACTGTCGCCAAATCAACGCCATCTCGCCTGGATAATTTAAGGTACGTAGAACTAGATGATTCCGGTGGATTTGGTACGAAAATACTCTCGACTATCTCTGTGTTATCTAATAAAGCCTTCCCAGGTCCCGCAATGAAAGAGCTTAAAGGTACTGACCGCTTCTTATTATCGTCAGTGACTATGTTTACCACAGCATCATATACCAATAGTGCTGGAACAGAATCGGCGGCAGGTGATGCATTACAGACATTTCCGACTATAGTGGCCCGGTTTCTAATCTGCTTGGAGCCTATCTTACCCGCAGCCTCAGCTAATGCGGGAAACCGGCTCAGTACCCGTTTATCATCAGCAATTTCGCTGAGAGTTGTAAGCGCACCAATCACTATACCATCTGCTCTAAATTCCATATTGGCGCTAAGCTCCGCTATTTTTCTTATTTGAATTACCACCGCAGGCGAGTATTTCCCCTTTTCCATCTGATTGATTAAGTCCGTTCCTCCCGCCAGAATCACTGCTGAAGAACCGTACTCTTTAAGTAATCTGGCTGCTTCACAAAGACTAGTGGGTTCAATATATTTAAAACTCTGCATTTACTCTATCCCCCAGGTATTTTATCAAAAACCGGCGTCATCCATATAACGCAGAAATGATAAAAGGCTATTTTTCTTCAATGATCGCCACTGCACGGCACCAGCCCGCAGTACAACCCTCGAATTTCACCGGCAATGCCGATACGATAAAACCGTGAGGTTTGGGCAATGTCTCTAAGTGAGCCATTTTTTCGATTTGCAAATACTCACGTTTGCGACCATGCATGTGAGTAGGCCACAGTTCATTTTGGTCACCCGTTTTCTTAAACGAATCAACCATGGCATTTACCGGGCGGTCTAGTGTCCACGCATCAATCCCGATACAACGGATGCCCTGATCAAGCAGCCAATCCAGACCCGTTATCCCTAATCCGGATTGCATCGTTAGATAAGTTTTGGTATCAGTGCCCCAATACTTGTCACAACCTGTATGAAGTAGAACAATGTCACCAGGCTTCAGCGTAAAGTTAATCTTTCTAAGGGACTCCTGCATGTCTTCTATCGTAATTTCTGCACCTGGTTCTTTATGCCTCATATCCAGCACAACCCCAGGACCATAACACCAGGCTAACGGAACCTGGTCAACCGTTTTGGCTGCTTTCCCCTCAGATATTGGCCCATAGTGAAAAGGAGCGTCAATATGAGTTCCTGCATGGGCAGAGCCAGAGATGAAGTCGGTGGCGAGTGCCATCGTATCAGGAAAGTCAGTGGGTTCGATTCCAGCCATTTTAGCTAATCGATAAGCACCTGCCGAGTGGTCGGAATGCTCGATCTTTGGGCCGAACGGTTCAGTCGCTCCATTATGGTGAGAAACGCTTAAATCTATAAATTTATACATCTTTTTTGTTCTCCTCTTCTATAATATTAGGTTGCTTAACCATCAATTTCCGGATGGCATCCGCTAACTCGCTACCGACACGCAGCCGGTGATCCCGGGTTATCTCCTCGGCCCTGCCGGCATCCCGGCTCTGGATAGCCTCAATTAATTGGTCATGCTCCAGATCAGAAATTTTCACGGCAGCCGGTTTTAGGCCGAAAATTGCTCTACCATACTGCGACTTAACAAGCAAGTCATCAATTAGCTTGAGTAAGTTAGGATAAGGTGATTGACCCATAGTTGCTTTATGGAATTCCCGGTTTAGGCGGGCATATTCAGCAGGGTTACCCTTGTACTCTTTCATTCTATGATCAATATCGATGATTTCTTCAATATCCGCATCCCTCATGAAGGGTATTGATGTACGAATGGCCATGCTCTCAAGTGCGGCGCGCATGACAAAGACTTCCTCGATCCATTCAGGCGATGGCGTCGCAACAACAGCCCCAACGTAAGGCTTGGTCTCAATCAGACCGGTAGCCTCCAACATCTTTAGTGCTTCCCGCACTGGTATATCACTAACATCTAATTGATTGGCAATCTCTTTAACGATTAGTCTTGTTCCGGGAATCAGTTTATTGCCAATAATATCTTCAAACAGGGTTTGATATACAAGATCTGCTTTAGTGGAGAATTGCTTTACTATTCTTAACACAAAATCGCCTCTTTTTTGTCTATATTAGC